>JAJXXS010000192.1 GCA_021780975.1 Pseudomonadota bacterium | reverse complement strand
TTTACTCGAGAATTTTTGCAACGACACCGGCGCCGACGGTGCGGCCACCTTCACGGATGGCGAAACGCAGGCCTTCTTCCATGGCGATGGGGGCGATGAGTTTGACGGTGATGCTGACATTATCGCCGGGCATGACCATTTCCTTGCCCTCGGGCAGCGCGATGGCCCCGGTGACGTCGGTGGTGCGGAAGTAGAACTGCGGGCGGTAGTTGTTGAAGAACGGGGTGTGACGGCCACCTTCGTCCTTGGACAGCACGTACACCTCGGCCGTGAAGTGGGTGTGGGGCTTGATGGAGCCGGGCTTGCACAGCACCTGGCCGCGCTCGACTTCCTCGCGCTTGGTGCCGCGCAGCAAAATCCCCACGTTGTCCCCCGCCTGACCCTGGTCAAGCAGCTTGCGGAACATCTCCACGCCCGTGCAGGTCGTCTTCAGCGTGGGCTTGAGACCGACGATCTCGATTTCCTCGCCCACCTTGACCACCCCACGCTCCACACGCCCGGTGACCACCGTGCCGCGCCCGGAGATCGAAAACACGTCCTCCACCGGCATCAGGAACGCCCCGTCCACCGCACGCTCCGGGGTCGGAATGTAGCTGTCGAGCGCATCGGCCAGCTTCATAATGGCCTGCTCCCCAAGCTCGCCCTTGTCGCCTTCGAGCGCCAGCTTGGCCGAACCCTTGATGATCGGCGTGTCGTCGCCGGGAAAGTCATACTTGGACAGCAGCTCGCGCACTTCCATCTCCACCAGCTCGAGCAGCTCGGCGTCGTCCACCATGTCGCACTTGTTCAAAAACACCACGATGTACGGCACACCCACCTGGCGCGCCAGCAAAATGTGCTCGCGCGTCTGCGGCATCGGACCGTCCGCGGCCGACACCACCAGAATCGCCCCGTCCATCTGCGCCGCGCCCGTGATCATGTTCTTCACATAGTCCGCGTGCCCGGGACAGTCCACGTGCGCATAGTGCCGCTTCGACGTCTCGTACTCCACGTGCGCCGTGTTGATCGTGATGCCACGCGCCTTCTCTTCCGGCGCCGCATCAATCTGGTCATACGCCTTGGCCTCGCCACCGAACTTGTTCGACAGCACCGTCGTGATCGCCGCCGTCAGTGTGGTCTTGCCGTGATCCACGTGACCAATCGTCCCCACGTTCACGTGTGGCTTGGTCCGCTCAAATTTGCTCTTCGCCATGATGAATGCTCCTGAAGACGATGATGGTGCGAAATGACTCGAAACCGAAATTTGGTGCCCATGGCGGGAATCGGACCCGCGACCTCTCCCTTACCAAGGGAGTGCTCTACCACTGAGCCACATGGGCGAATGAGGTACTGCGTTTGTGGTACTGCCTGCTCAAAACAGCCAATGCAACTCTGCCTGCAACCGCGCTCCCTACGCCAGGATTGGAGCGGGAGACGGGAATCGAACCCGCGCCATCAGCTTGGAAGGCTGAGGTTCTACCATTGAACTACTCCCGCCCGGCGCAACCAATTCATGCCGTGAATGCCGCCTGCGCTACGCGCGCAAAGATTGCAGGCCAAGATTCCGAACTTGCAATCCACTGAAAATTCCATTCAACCCACTTATTTCGCTTGGTGGAGGAGGTTGGATTCGAACCAACGTAGGCGTAAGCCAACAGATTTACAGTCTGCCCCCTTTAGCCACTCGGGCACCCCTCCGAGGCGAACCTAAAATTTTCAGGTCCTTTGTGGGATTTGTCAACACAAATCTTGGGAGTCGCGCAATCACACCGCGGTCTGCGATGCGAAAAGCTCGGAAAGAGCCTTGCCCGGGTCTTCGGCGCGCATGAATGTCTCGCCAATAAGGAAGACGTGAACGCCAGCACTGCGCATGCGGGCGACGTCTTGCGGGGTTCGAATGCCGCTTTCGGTGACCACGAGTCGATCGCGCGGGATGGCCGCGAGCAGGTTCAGCGTCGTCTCGAGCCGCGTTTCGAACGTGCGCAGATCGCGGTTGTTCACCCCAATGAGGGGCGTGCGCAGTTGCAGGGCCCGTTCAAGTTCGGCGCGGTCGTGCACCTCGATCAACGCATCCAGGCCGTGTTCGATCGCGCAGGCTTCCAGTTCGGCCATTTGCGCATCGTCCAGCGCTGCTGCAATGAGCAGGATGCAGTCTGCTCCCATGGCGGCCGCCTCAACCACCTGATAGGTGTCGATGATGAAGTCTTTGCGTAGAACCGGCAGCGCACAGGCTGCGCGTGCTTGCTGCAGGTATTCGGTGTTGCCCTGAAAATACTCGCGGTCGGTCAGTACTGAGAGGCACGTCGCGCCATGGCTGGCATAGCTCGCCGCGATGGCAGCGGGCTGGAAGTCGGCGCGCAACACGCCCTTGGACGGGCTGGCCTTCTTAACCTCGGCGATGACCGCGGCGTCCCCGGTTGCTACGCGCTGCTGGAGCGCCGTGGCGAATCCGCGCCGCGGTCCCGTGGCGCGACTTTCTTGCTCAAGCACGGACAGGGGCCGCAGCGCGCGCCTGCGGATGATTTCCTCCGTCTTGGTGGCCAGGATGCGCCGAA
>JAJXXS010000124.1 GCA_021780975.1 Pseudomonadota bacterium | reverse complement strand
CCTGAGCGCCTTGACCGCGGCGGCGGACGCCACCCGCGCCATTGCCAGTGGCGGCGGCACGGCCAGCGTGGCCGTGGCCCAGCGCGGCGGCGGACGCAGCCTTTATCTGCCCAACGATCCGCTGGCGAGTCTGGAAGATGCGCACAAGGTCAAGCTGCTGGAAAAGCTGGAGACCATGGCGCGCAAGCTCGACCCCCGCATCGTGCAGGTGATTGCCCATCTCGCCGCTGAATACGAAGTCATCTATGTAGCGCGGGCCGACGGTCATACCGCTGCCGACGTGCGCCCCCTGGTGCGCCTCAGTCTGCAGGTGATCGCCGAGGAAAACGGCCGTATGGAACAGGGCAGCGGGGGTGGTGGCGGGCGCCATGACTATGGCTATTTCACCGACGATCGCCTGGAAGATTATGCGCGTCAGGCGGTGCACCAGGCGGTCACGAATCTGGCCGCCAAGCCGGCGCCGGCGGGCACCATGACCGTGGTTCTCGGTCCGGGTTGGCCCGGCATACTGCTGCATGAGGCGGTAGGTCATGGGCTGGAGGGCGATTTCAATCGCAAGGCGTCCTCGGCCTTTTCCGGGCGCCTGGGGGAGCGCGTGGCGTCCCCCGGCGTGACGGTGGTCGACGACGGTACGCTGCCCAACCGGCGCGGCTCCTTGAACGTGGACGACGAGGGCAATCCCACCCAGCATACCGTGCTCATCGAAGACGGCGTGCTGGTGGGCTATATGCAGGACATGATGAACGCGCGCCTCATGGGCATGAAGCCCACGGGCAACGGCCGGCGCGAATCCTTCGCGCACCTGCCCATGCCGCGCATGACCAACACCTACATGCTCGGCGGCGACAAGGAACCGGACGAGATCATCGCCTCGGTGAAGAAGGGGCTTTATGCCGTCAATTTCGGCGGCGGGCAGGTGGACATCACCAGCGGCAAGTTCGTGTTTTCCGCCGCCGAGGCCTACATGATCGAGAACGGCAAGGTCACCTACCCGGTCAAGGGCGCGACCCTCATCGGCAACGGTCCCGACGCCTTGACGCGGGTAAGCATGATAGGCAACGACATGAAACTCGATCCCGGCGTCGGCACCTGCGGCAAGGAGGGGCAGAGCGTACCGGTGGGCGTGGGCCAGCCCACCTTGCGCATCGACGGCCTGACGGTCGGCGGCACCGTATGAGTCGACGGGCCCGGGCTTGAGGGGCTGCATCATCATCTGCTAATATCCGACTGAATTGCTCGGGTATTTGGAGGGAAACATGTCTGAACAACTGATCGAAGCGGCCAGATCCGGTGATGTCGAGCGCGTGGCGCAGGCCCTGGCGGCCGGTGCCCATGTCGACAGCCGCGATGCCACGGGGGCTACCGCCCTCATGATCGCGGCGCATGGCGGCCACCTGGAGACCGTGCGCGCCCTGCTTGCGGCGGGTGCGGATGTAAACGCCACGGACGCCGCGGGGTGGAGTGCCTTGGTGAAAGCGCTATACAACACCGAAGTGGATCGCGGCTTCGCCGATGTCGTCGAGGCTCTCATCGAGGCCGGCGCCGACAAGGAGATCCGCATCGGCTACGGCATCCGCCCCCTCATGCTCGCTGCCGGGTACGGCGAGGCCGAGGTGTGTGCGGTGCTGCTCAGGAACGGCGCCGAAGTGCTGGCGCGCAATGACGGCGGCCTCACTGCGCTCATGATGGTGAAGGAAAAGTTCTACGTCGACGTCATCAACCTCCTGGTGGAGGCCGAGCGCGATGCGGGTGTGCAGGAAGGGGCGTGCTCCACCAAGCATGCGCCCGACGCGAAGGTCGTGACCTTCCTCAAGCCCCTCGCGCGCAACCCCGACCATTGAGCGGCGTCTGCATGTCGCTCAAGCGCCTTGCCCGCGGCGCCGATATTTTGCTAGCATGGCGGGCATGAAGACGTTCCGGTTTTTCCGCTTTACCTATTTCTTCCTGTCCACGGCGGGCGGGAGGTGAGCGCGCAGGCCTGAAACGCACATCCCCCGAAAAACCGCCAGCCTCCTGGCGGTTTTTTGTTGCAGGGGGCAGAAAGGAATAAACATGGTGACTTATCGTACCGACGACACCCGCATCGAGCAGTCCGACGAACTGCTTGCTCCCATGCAGATCATGCGCGAGCTCAGGGCCTCGGAGGCGGCTCTGCGCACGACTTTTCAGGCACGCGGCGGTATCCACGACATTTTGCGCGGCGCCGATGACCGCCTGTTCGTGGTGGTGGGCCCCTGTTCCATCCATGAACCGCAGCTGGCGCTCGACTATGCACTCAAGCTGAAACCCCTGGCGGACGCACTGGCCGAGGATCTGCTGATCGTGATGCGGGTGTATTTCGAAAAACCGCGCACCACGGTGGGCTGGAAAGGGCTGATCAATGATCCCCATCTGGATGAGAGCTACGATATCAACGAGGGGCTGCGCCTGGCGCGCAAGATTCTGCTGGACGTCAACGAAATCGGCGTTCCTTGCGCCACCGAGTTCCTCGACCTCATTTCGCCGCAATACATAGCCGACCTGGTTGCCTGGGGGGCCATCGGTGCGCGCACGACGGAGTCACAGTCCCATCGCCAACTGGCTTCCGGGCTGTCCTGCCCGGTAGGATTCAAGAATGGAACCGACGGATCCATCCGCATCGCGGTGGATGGCATCAAGACCGCCGCCGCGCGTCATCACTTCGTTTCCATCACGAAATCCGGCCATGTCGCGGTGTTCAAGACACGCGGCAACGAGGATTGCCATGTCATCCTGCGCGGCGGAAAAGCCCCCAACTACGATGCCGAGCACGTCAATCAGGCCTGCCAGGAACTGGCCGAGCAGGGATTGCGCCAGCAGGTGATGATCGATTTCTCGCATGCGAATTCCAGCAAGCGGTTCGAGCGCCAGGTCGAAGTCGCGCACGACGTCGCGCGCCAGGTGGCGGGCGGCGACACCCGCATTATCGGCGCCATGATAGAAAGCCACCTCAACCCGGGCCGTCAGGACCATGCTGCAGGCAAACCCTTGCAGTACGGGATTTCCATCACGGATGCCTGCCTGGGCTGGGCGGACACCGAGCCGTTGCTGCGCGACCTGGCCGATGCCGTGCGCGCACGCCGGCAGATGACGGAACTCAGGGAAGCCTGAGAAGGTTTCCCGGGCACTGCCACTGTGTCAGAATGGCGGACGGATGATTTAGGGGATCGGCCGATCCACGGGGGTTGCGAAATGTCACCGCGAACTTGCCTTTGCGCCCAGCTATGACCTACTGCGCCTGATACTTGGCTTTAATGGCTTTGCAAAAAGCGCGGCGCAACCGCGCTTTTTTTGTTTTTCGAGAGCTCAGCATGATCGATATCACCCTCCCAGACGGTTCCGTCAGGCATTTCGAGGCCCCTGTCACCGTGGCGCAGGTCGCGGCCAGCATCGGTGCCGGACTGGCGCGCGCGGCGCTTGCCGGCCGCGTGGATGGCAAACTGGTGGACACCAGCCACATCATCGCGCGCAACGCCCAGCTTGCCATCGTGACCGACAAGGACAGCGACGGCCTGGATCTGATACGCCACTCCACCGCGCATTTGCTGGCCTACGCGGTCAAGGAACTCTTTCCCGATGCGCAGGTGACCATAGGCCCGGTCATCGAGGACGGGTTCTACTACGATTTCTCCTACAAGCGCCCTTTCACCCTCGATGACCTCGCGGCCATCGAAAGGAAGATGGCCGAGTTGGCCAAGCAGGATTTGGCGGTCGAGCGCTCCGTCATGCCGCGCGACGAAGCCGTGCAGTTTTTTCGCGCCATGGGTGAACACTACAAGGCCGAGATCATCGCCTCCATTCCCTCCAATGAGGACATCTCCCTGTACCGCGAGGGCGACTTCATCGACCTCTGCCGCGGTCCCCACGTACCTTCCACCGGCAAGCTCAAGCACTTCAAGTTGATGAAGGTGGCGGGCGCCTACTGGCGGGGCGATTCGCGCAACGAAATGCTGCAACGCATCTATGGCACCGCCTGGGGCACGAAGGATGAATTGCAGGCCTACCTCACGCGCCTGGAGGAGGCGGAAAAGCGCGACCATCGCAAACTGGCCAAGCAGCTCGATCTGTTCCACATGCAGGACGAAGCGCCGGGTATGGTGTTCTGGCACCCCAAGGGCTGGGTCATCTGGCAGCAGGTGGAACAGTACATGCGGCAGAAATTCATTGAGCACGGCTACCAGGAGGTGCGCACGCCTACCATCATGGACCGCAGCCTTTGGGAAAAATCCGGGCACTGGGAGAATTATCGCGAGCACATGTTCACCACCGCCTCGGAAAACCGCGACTACGCGGTGAAGCCGATGAACTGCCCGGGACACGTGCAGATTTTCAACAGCGGGCTGCATAGCTATCGCGATCTGCCCCTGCGCCTCGCCGAGTTCGGCTCCTGCCACCGCAACGAGCCTTCCGGGGCCTTGCATGGCCTCATGCGGGTACGCGGGTTCACCCAGGACGACGCCCACATTTTCTGCACCGAGGAGCAGATCGAAGCCGAAGTCGCCGCCTTCATCGTCATGCTGCAGGGGATTTATGCGGACTTTGGCTTTGCTGACGTGCAGGTGAAGCTGTCGACCCGGCCGCCCAAGCGCGTCGGCTCCGATGCCACGTGGGACAAAGCGGAAGCAGCCCTGGATGCGGCGCTGCGGAAAAACAACCTGGCTTTCGACCTGCAGCCCGGCGAAGGCGCGTTCTATGGGCCCAAGATCGAATTCACCCTGAAGGACTCCCTCGGCCGGCTATGGCAGTGCGGCACCATACAACTGGATTTCAACCTGCCCCTGCGCTTGGACGCGGAATATGTCGCCGAGGACAATGCGCGCAAGCCGCCAGTGATGCTGCACCGCGCCATCGTCGGTTCCATGGAGCGCTTCGTCGGCATCCTCATCGAGCATTACGCAGGCAACTTCCCGCTCTGGCTGGCGCCGGTACAGGTTGTGGTGATGAATATCACGGATGCCCAGGGCGCTTACGCGCAGGCCGTCGCAAAAGCGCTACGGGAGGCGGGGATACGCGCCCTGGTTGACTTGAGCAATAACAAAATTACCTATAAAATTCGCGAACATAGCTTGCAAAAACTACCCTACCAGGTGGTCGTTGGCGATAAGGAAATGTCCGCCGGCCTGGTTGCGGTGCGTGCGCGCGGCAACCAAGACTTGGGTACAATGACGACCGAAGACTTTACGCGGCGGTTGCGCGACGAGATCCTAAGCCGACGCTAGCAAGGAGAACGAGGAGCCCCTGCTCCTCGTTTGTTTTCGCGCCTCTGGGCGTATGTTATGGAGTAAGCCTCATCGCAACGGACAAAGAAACGCGAATCAACGGACAGATCACTGCGCCGGAGATTCGCCTCATCGGCATAGATGGAGAACAACTTGGCGTCGTGAGTCTCAGGCAGGCCCTGCAGACGGCCGAGGATGCGGAACTGGATTTGGTGGAGATCGCGCCCACGGCGCAGCCGCCGGTCTGCCGGGTCATGGATTTCGGCAAGTACAAGTACCAGGAAAGCAAGCGCCAGCACGAGGCCAAACTCAAGCAGAAGCAGGTGCAGGTGAAGGAAGTGAAGTTTCGGCCGGGTACCGATGAGGGGGATTATCAGGTCAAGTTGAGAAACCTGTCGCGGTTCCTCAGCGAGGGCGACAAGGCAAAGGTGACCTTGCGTTTTCGTGGACGCGAAATGACCCACCAGGAGCTAGGCTTGGCCTTGCTCAAGCGTGTGGAGGCGGATTTGGTGGAGCATGCGTTGGTCGAGCAGTTTCCCAAGTTGGAAGGGCGCCAGATGGTGATGGTGCTGGCCCCCAAAAAGAAGAAGTAAGTCTTGCAGCGCCTTGCGCTGCAAGGTTCGCCCGCCCGAGCGCGAGATGCGTTTGAGCTGGCCCCCGGTGCGCCGGGAACAAGTGGCTGTCGGGTTGGGAAAGTGTGCCAAGGGTGGCGCCGCCTGCAGTCATGACATAAAAGGAGCAAGTCATGCCCAAGATGAAGTCCAAGAGCGGAGCTGCCAAGCGGTTTCGCGCACTCGGAAGTGGCAAGTTCAAGCGTACCCACGCTTTTCTGCGCCACATCCTCACCAAGAAAACCACCAAGCGCAAGCGTCAACTGCGCGGCATGGCGGAGGTGCATGACACCAATGCCAAATCCGTGCGTCGCATGCTGCCTTACGCCTGAAGGAGGTAGACCATGCCACGCGTAAAACGGGGCGTCACCGCCCGCGCCAGCCACAAGAAGGTCCTCGACGCCGCCAAAGGCTATCGGGGCCGCCGCAAGAACGTCTTCCGCATCGCCAATGAAGCGGTGATGAAGGCGGGCCAGTACGCCTACCGCGACCGCCGTCAGCGCAAGCGCCAGTTCCGCGCGCTCTGGATCGCCCGCATCAACGCGGCGGCGCGCGAGCACGGCCTGTCCTACAGCGTGTTCATGAACGGCCTGAAAAAGGCTGCCATGGAACTTGATCGCAAGGTATTGGCCGATCTGGCGGTGATGGACAAGGCGGCGTTCGCCAAAATCGCCGAACAGGTGAAGGCCGGGCTGGCCGCCTGAGGGCGGCGCCGGGGAAAGAGGCCGTGAGGCCTCTTTCCGTTTCAGCGGCGGCTTTTTCGAGAGCCGCCGCTCAAACGCTCAAAGACCTGCATGAACAATCCTAACGATATCGTCGCCGAGGCGCTTGCGGCCATCCTGGGCTGCGCCGACTTCAACGCGCTCGAACAGGCCAAGGCCCGTTATCTCGGCAAGCAGGGGGTGCTCACCGAACTGCTCAAGTCCCTTGGCAAAATGCCGCCGGAGGAACGCAAGACCGCCGGCGCCCGCATCAACGAAGCCAAGGCGGCTCTCGAAGCGGCCATCCGGCAACGCCGGGAAGCGCTGCAGTCTGCGGAATTGGAACGCCGCCTGGCGCAGGAAGCGCTTGATGTCAGCCTGCCGGGCAGGGGACACGCCCGGGGTGCGCGCCATCCGGTGACGCACACTTTGGCGCGCATAGAGGCGCTCTTCCGCTCGATCGGTTTCGCGGTGGCCGACGGGCCCGAAATCGAGACCGATTTCTACAATTTCACCGCGCTGAACATACCCGAGAATCACCCGGCGCGGGCCATGCACGATACCTTCTATCTGCACTCCGGGGAGCTCCTGCGCACGCACACCTCTCCGGTGCAAGTGCATTACCTGCAGGGGCACCAGCCACCGCTGCGCATCATCGCCCCGGGGCGCGTCTATCGCTGCGATTCCGACGTCACCCATACGCCCATGTTTCATCAGGTCGAGGGCCTGTGGGTCGACGAAAATGTCTCCTTTGCGGATCTCAAGGGGGTGTTGGCCGATTTCATGCGCTCGTTCTTTGAGCGCGACGACCTTGCCGTGCGCTTCCGGCCCTCTTTCTTTCCCTTCACCGAACCCTCGGCGGAAATGGACATCGGCTGCGTCATCTGCGGCGGCGCTGGTTGCCGGGTCTGCTCGGGCACCGGGTGGCTCGAAGTCCTGGGTTGCGGCATGGTCCATCCCAATGTATTCAGACACGTTGGCATCGATCCGGAACGCTACCTGGGCTTTGCCTTCGGCATGGGGGCGGAGAGACTGGCGATGCTGCGCTACGGCGTGGACGACCTGCGCCTGTTTTTCCAGAACGATCTGCGTTTTCTCTCCCAATTTCGATAGGCCGGTTCCATGCAATTCTCTGAAGCCTGGCTGCGTGCCCTGGTGAATCCGCCCCTGAACACGACGCAATTGGCCCATGCCCTCACCATGGCGGGCCTCGAAGTGGAAGGCGTCGCCGACCTGACGCCAGGATTTTCCGGCGTGGTGGTGGGCGAGGTGCTGTACTGCGAAAAGCATCCCGATGCGGACCGCCTGCAGATCTGCCGGGTGGGAGTAGGCGAAACTGACTCGCTTCCCATCGTGTGCGGCGCTCCCAACGTGGCGGTCGGCATGAAGGTTCCCTGTGCGCGTGTGGGCGCGAAACTGCCAGGGATGGAAATCCGCGCCGCGCAGGTGCGCGGCGTGGAGTCGCGCGGCATGCTTTGCTCCGCCCGGGAACTCGGACTCTCCCAGGATGGCGCAGGGCTCTACGTGTTGCCCGCCGATGCCCCCCCCGGCACGGATTTGTGCGACCTCCTTGCCCTGGATGACAAGGTTTTCACCCTCAAGCTCACCCCCAACCGAGCGGACTGCTTCGGCATGGTGGGTATCGCGCGCGAAGTGGCTGCCATCACCGGGATTCCCGCCACGCTTCCCAAGGTGGCACCGGTGCTGCAGGACACCACCGACACGTGGCGTGTGAACGTGCTCGAAAGCGCGGCTTGCCCGCTTTATTGCGGCCGCGTCATCAAGGGCGTCAACGCGCGCGCGGCGACGCCGGACTGGATCGCCACGCGCCTCGAGCGCGCGGGCCTCAGGCCGCTGGGCGCCATTGTCGACGTCACCAATTACGTCCTCCTGGAAATGGGCCAGCCCCTGCATGCCTTCGATCTGGGCAAGCTTTCCGGGGCGCTGCGGGTGCGCTGGGCCGCGGCTGGCGAGTCCCTGGAACTGCTCAACGGCGAGAAGGTCGTTCTGGCTGCCGATATGCTCGTCATTGCCGACGATGCAGGGCCGCAGGCTTTGGCGGGCATCATGGGGGGGGCGCCCAGTGCGGTGGGCGAGGCCACCCAGGACGTGTTTCTGGAAGCGGCTTTCTTCGCGCCTGAAGCCGTTGCCGGGCGTGCCCGACGCTTCGGATTGAGCACCGACTCTTCCCAGCGCTTCGAGCGGGGCGTCGATTACGCGGCCACACGCGTGGCCCTGGAGCGCGCCAGCGCATTGCTGGTGCAGATCTGCGGCGGCCGGCCCGGCCCCGTGGTCGAGGCGAAAGGCAGCTTGCCCGAGCGCAAACCCATCACCTTGCGTCTCGATCGATTGGCCCGCATGCTGGGTTTCAGCATGGGGACCGACGAGGCGGCCCTCTATCTTGAACGGCTCGGCGCCCGGGTGGCGCCGGCGGGCGATGCGCTGCTGGTGACGCCCCCCAGTTTCCGCTTTGACCTTGCCATCGAAGAGGATCTGGTCGAAGAACTTGCCCGCCTGCGCGGCTATGACGCCATTCCGGCGCAGGTGCCGCGGGCCGCGGTGGCGATGTTGCCTGTCAGCGAGACGCTGGCCTCAGAGGCCGATCTGGCGGAACGGCTTGTGCATCGCGATTACCAGGAGGTTGTCACCTATAGCTTCGTGGATCCGGCCTGGGAGGCCACCCTGAATGAAGGCGGCGCCCCCCTCGCGCTGCAGAATCCGATCGCCAGCCACCTTGCGGTCATGCGCACGACGCTATGGGGCGGCCTGATCGACACGCTCAAGTACAACCTCGATCACCAGCAAAGCCGTGTGCGTATCTTCGAACTCGGTCGCGTGTTTCATGGGGTGCGGGCGCAGGAGCAGCCGCGCCGCCTCGCCGGCCTGGTCTATGGTCCGGCGCAGGAGGAACAGTGGGGCTCGCCTACGCGCGCGGCGGATTTTTTCGACCTCAAAAGCGACGTGCAGGCCCTGGCGGCAGGGCTGGAGTTCGAGCGCGCCAGCCATCCCGCCCTGCATCCGGGACTAAGCGTCGCGGTCAGCCGTGCGGGTCGCCAGGTGGGCTGGCTGGGGGCCTTGCATCCCCGTCTGCTGTCGCGCTTTGATCTGACGCTCGCGCCCTGGCTCTTCGAACTTGCGCTGGACGCGCTGACGGCGCAGGAACTGCCACGCTACCAGGCCCTTTCCCGCTTTCCCTCGCTGCGGCGTGACCTTGCGCTGGTGGTGGCTGAGGACATCCCTGCTGCCTCCGTGCTGGATGTGCTCAGAAGCGCCGCCGTACCCTATGTCCGGAGCGTCGAGTTGTTCGATCTATACCGTGGCAAAGGGGTCGAGCCAGGGAAGAAAAGCCTTGCTTTTCGAGTAGTTATGCAAGATACTGAACGCACGCTCACAGAAGCGGAAGTGGAGGGCGCCGTGACCCGGATGGTCGAAGCGGCGCAGAGCCGATTGCAAGCCCAATTGCGGTCCTGAAAAAAATGACGCTGACCAAAGCTGAACTTGCGGAAATGATCTTTCAGCAGGTGGGCCTCAACAAGCGTGAGGCGAAAGACATGGTGGAATCCTTTTTCGACGAGATACGCCTCGCTCTGGAGCGCGGCGAGAACGTCAAACTTTCGGGATTCGGAAACTTCCAATGCCGGGAGAAATCCCAGCGGCCGGGGCGCAATCCGAAAACCGGAGAAGAGATGCCCATCTCCGCCCGCCGTGTCGTGACCTTCCATGCCAGCCAGAAACTCAAGGCTCTGGTGGAAGGGACGCAACCCCAACCAGAGGAAGTCCTCCCGCCCACCTGACCATGGCGGAACACTCGCCCGGCAGCGCGTTGCCGCCCATTCCCGCGAAGCGCTACTTCACCATCGGTGAAGTGTCCGACTTGTGCGCCGTCAAGCCCCACGTTCTG
>JAJXXS010000015.1 GCA_021780975.1 Pseudomonadota bacterium | reverse complement strand
AAGCACAAGCTATGAACGACACAGCCATGGATGCCAGCAGCAGCACCGCCGCACGCACCAAGATCCGCGCGCGCAACTTCAACTTCTACTACGGCAAGTTCCACGCCCTGAAGAATATCAACCTGGACATCCCCGAGAAGCAGGTCACCGCGTTCATCGGGCCGTCCGGCTGCGGCAAATCGACCCTGCTGCGCACCTTCAACCGCATGTACGACCTCTATCCCGGGCAGACCAGCGCAGGCGAGTTGCTGCTTGACGGGCAGAACATCCTCGACAAAAGCACTGACGTCAACAAGCTGCGGGCGCGTGTCGGCATGGTGTTCCAGAAGCCCACGCCGTTCCCCATGTCGATTTACGACAACATTGCCTTCGGCGTGAAACTCTATGAGCGCCTGCCCAAATCCGAAATGCATGATCGCGTCGAGTGGGCCCTGCGCAAGGCGGCGCTCTGGGATGAGGTGAGGAACAAGCTCAACCAGAACGGCCTGTCGCTCTCCGGCGGCCAGCAGCAGCGCCTGTGCATCGCGCGCGCCGTCGCGGTGAAGCCTGAAGTGGTGCTGCTGGACGAGCCGACCTCCGCGCTCGATCCCATCTCCACCGCCAAGATCGAGGAATTGGTGTACGAACTGAAGGCCGACTACACCATCGCCATCGTCACCCACAACATGCAGCAGGCGGCGCGCGTGTCGGACTACACCGCCTACATGTACCTGGGCGAGATGCTGGAGATGAACAGCACCGACATCATCTTCACCAACCCCAAGCAGAAGGCCACCGAAGACTACATCACCGGCAAGTTTGGCTGAGCCGCAGCGCCTTCGCCACGGGCAGGTGCCGAGCGCCTACTTGCCGCGTGCGGCCTTGATGATGGCCGCCGGGACGCGCTCGATGAGGCGCGGATCAAAGGGCTTGGGCAGGATGTAATCCGGGCCGAACTTGAGCGCCTTCAAACCGTAAGCCTTCAGCACCGACGCCGGCACGCGCTCGCGCGCCAGGCCCGCCAAGGCGTGCACGGCGGCGATGAGCATGGCCGGCGTGATGGCCTTGGCGCGGGCGTCCAGCGCGCCGCGGAAGATGAAGGGAAAGCCGAGCACGTTGTTCACCTGGTTGGGGTAATCCGAGCGCCCGGTGGCCACGATCACGTCGGGACGCGCGCGGCGCGCCTTGTCCGGGGTGATTTCGGGATCGGGATTGGCCAGGGCGAACACCACCGGCTTGTCCGCCATGCTCTTGACCATGGCCGGGCTCAGGAGATTGGGGCCCGACACACCCACGAACACGTCCGCGCCCTGCACGGCCTCTTCCAGGCTGCGCAGCTTCGTCGTCCGCGCCCACGCCTGCTTGTAGGGATTGAGGTCGCGGCGTCCCTTGTGCACCACGCCGCGGGAATCCACCAGCGTGATGCGGCTCTTCTTCGCCCCCATCTTCACCAGCAGGCCCATCGACGCCAGTCCCGCCGCGCCCGCGCCCAGGCAGACGATGCGCGCCTCGTCCAGCCGCTTGCCCTGCAGTTCCAGGGCATTGATAAGCCCCGCGCAGATGATCACCGCCGTGCCATGCTGGTCGTCGTGGAACACCGGGATATCCAGCTTCTTGCGCAGCGCCGCCTCGATCTCGAAGCAATGCGGCGCGGCGATGTCTTCCAGATTGATGCCGCCAAAAGTGGGCGCGATGGCCTCCACCACCTTGATGAATTCCTGGGCATTGGCCGCCTGCACCTCGATGTCGTACACATCGATGCCGGCAAAGCGCTTGAACAGCACGCCCTTGCCTTCCATCACCGGTTTGGAGGCGAGCGGCCCGAGATTGCCGAGCCCCAGGATGGCGGAGCCGTCGGAGACCACTGCCACCAGATTGCCCTTGTTGGTGTAGTCGTAGGCGGCTGCCGGCTTTTTGGCGATCTCGCGCACCGGCTCGGCCACGCCCGGCGAATAGGCCAGGGTCAAGTCCTGCTGGGTGGCGCAAGGCTTGAGCGACTCCACCGACAACTTTCCGGGCACGGGATGGCGGTGGTAGGCAAGGGCCTTCTTTCTGAGGTCGGCTTTGGACATGGCGGTGTGCAGCGAACAGAAGCAAAGCCCGCAAGGATACGGCTTTTGGCAGCGCTTTCCCATAGTCCCGGGCGGGACGCCTTGCATCATCTGCGTGGGCAGCGGGCGTACGCCCTTGCTACAATCGGCGCATCCACAGGAAACCTCCATCTACCATGCCGCAAGATTTCTTTCACACGCTTGATACCTTCCAAACCGGCGCAGGCCAAACCGGCAAGTTTCACTCCTTGAGAAAACTCGAAGCTGCCACCGGCAGCCTCGCCCGCCTGCCGGTTTCCCTGCGCGTGGTCCTGGAATCAGTGCTGCGCAACTGCGATGGGGCCAAGATCACCCCCCAGCATGTCAAGGAGCTTGCCGCGTGGAAGCCGAATGCTGCGCGCAGCGCGGAAATCCCCTTCGTGGTGGCGCGCGTGCTGCTGCAGGACTTCACCGGCGTGCCGCTGCTGGCGGATCTCGCCGCCATGCGTTCCGCCGCCCAGCGCGCCGGCAAGGATCCCAAGCGCATCGAGCCC
>JAJXXS010000102.1 GCA_021780975.1 Pseudomonadota bacterium | reverse complement strand
GGTACCCAATTAACCATGGTGGCCGGCTTCCAAGAAAAGGTCGTTGCGGGTGCACCCGGCACCGCCATTTTCCAGACCGTTGCCGGAGGGGACAACTTTTTCCAAATTTGGGCTAACCAAGCAGGGGCGCCCGCAGACCAAAATTCGGGCACTGGCTACAAGTCTGGCACCATGATTCTTTCAGGTTCGATTTTGCCTGGTGGTGGTGCCAACTTCTCCGTCTTCTCTCTCAATGGCGGTGCTTTGGATCAGCATCTGAGCAACCAGTGGACTGGGGTGAATACAATTTCAGGTGGCGGGCTCGCTCTTTTGGATATCCAGGTGAATATGGCTAGCCTTGATCATAATTATTTCCTGAATCCTTTCACAAACGTGAAACTCTTCATGCCCACCAATTCTTCCAACGCCGATCCATTTATTCAGGCTGACCCTTCACATGGTCTTGATACATCAAGCGGATTCCTTTGCGACACCCAAGGGGGGCACGTTTGTCCGGGGGGCTCTACTCCCTTTAGTGTGGGAAGTACGAATGGCCTGTCTGGACCAGACTTCCTTTTTCAGTCGGATGCCAGTTCCTCCTTTACGGTGCCGGAGCCCGCATCCCTTGCTTTGCTAGGCTTGGGCCTGGGCGCTCTGGGTCTAGCTCGTCGTCGCAAGAAGAGCAACGTCCAATAGGCGACTACTTGGCTGGCGTGGACAAAAAGGGCCTGAGGGCCCTTTTTGTTTCTCTATTTGGCAACCCCAAAGTGGCGTATGGTAAAAAGGTGTCCCGACTGGCGCGTTAGGATGAGAACATGGATGCGAGAGGGCACCATCAATGAGAGAAATCTCGCTAACCCAATTGGGCCTTTTTTTCCTTCTGTTGCTTGCCATCCTTTCACTGGGCGGCGGTGGCGCATACTTAGCGGTTAAGCAATTGCCTCTCGGGGCCTATCGCAGCGTTGTCGGCGTTATGCTCTGCTTGGGACTTGTCTATCTTCTCGGCATTGTCGTTCACCGGGTTGTTCTTCGATTTTTGCCATTGGTCGAAGGAGGAAAGCGCGAAGGATCACGAGAGGAATTCGCGTACCAGATATATGTTCTGTTCTATCTGTTCTTTTTCTTTCCATTTATTTTATCGAATCTCTTGCCCATTCCTTTGATGCGCACGATTTACAAGGCCTTGGGATGCAAGATAGGTAAGGGGAGCTACGGATCATCGCAGTTAGTTGATCCGCCACTGATTGAGATAGGGAAGTACTGCGTGCTTGGGCAAGCAGCGATTATTAGCGGGCATTACATGGCCGCCGGAAAAATCTTTCATAAAAAAGTGAGTATCGGCAATGGCGTAACCATAGGTGCGGGAGCCAAGATTAACGCAGGAGTTACCATTAAAGACGGCGCGGTTATAGGAACAGGCGCTGTTATAAATCCATATTGCACCATTGGCGAGGATGCAACGGTAGCACCGTTATCCTATTTAAAGGCGCGCAGCAGGGTGGGGCCAGGTGAATACTGGATGGGTGTTCCCGCAACAAGGCAAGAACAACTGGAAAAGCAGCCCAAGCCGTGACCGCTACGAATCAAGAATCTGGCGGGTGGCGGTAGAATCAGCCCTACACGCCGAATCGGCGCAGGTTCAAATTGTGGCCAACCGGCCAGCAAAGCGCTGGGGGGCGGGATATCGATGATAAGTGGACGCCATGTCGCGCGCGGCGCTGAGATGGCCCGGTTCATCGAACAACGTAACCACGGTGGATCGCAGAATTTCGGCACAGGCACGATCAGCTCGCACCAGACGGCCGGCGCCGATTCTTTCCACCGCCTGCATATTGAGAAACTGGTCCAGGTTGCTGGGCAGCCCCAAAATGGGTGTGCCGGCTGCCAAAGCCTGCTGGCAGGTGGGGCTGCCGCCGTTGCAGATGACCAGGCGCGCGCACCGGCAAGCTTCCAGCCCGGGGAGGTATTCGGCAGCGTATATCCCGGCCGGCAAGCTGCCGGCTCGTCCGGCGGTCGCGACGACCACGGGTAACTCAAACTCCTGCAAAACCTGCAGCAGGCGGTGCAGAAGCTCTGCCTTGCCCGAACTGCCCAAAGTGAGATAAACCCATGGTCCCTTGCTCGTGGCCTCTTCCCACCAGGGGGGGAGGGCGACTGGCGGATTCCACAGTACCGGTCCCAAGAAATGGTGACTCTCTGGAAGCGGCCCCATGGGGATGAAATCGGGAACATCCGCATACAGCACTTGATCGGCGTCGGTGTAGGTATAGCGCACATCCGCCGGCAGAGGCACCAGGCCGTATTGCTTGCGCAGGGCATTCAGGGGGCGGGCATGCATGGCAAAAATGAGGGGCCGCGCCAAGCGAAAGAGCGCCGTGGCCAGAAAGGGGCCGAAGGCCTTGACCAAGGAGTGTTCAGGAGCCGGGTAATCTATCTTCGCGTAGGGACTCCAGTACGCATTGGTGATGTTGAGATAGGGCACGCCAGCCTTGCGCGCGCTGACGGAAAGGGAAAGACGGAAATCCCCCACGACGACCTCGGGTTTGACCCGCGCCAGGAGGGCCAGGTCTTCCTGCACGTAGCGATTCAGGGTGGAGATGTCATATAGCGGCCGACCCTTGGCCAGGGCGGCCAAAAAGGCCGCGGAGGAAATGCTGCCAAGGGGGTGGTGCTTCCAGGGTGCGCGGACAAAGCGGGCATAGCCGGGGGCGCAAGCGAGATGCACTTCCCAGTCCGCGCCCAGGCCCTCCGCCAGGGCGAGGGGGCGGGCCACGTGGGCCAGGGTAACGGCCTCGGCGAAAAACAGGATGCGCCTGGCCATCTTCGGAGCGGCTACCCGCCGATCTGGCGCAAGAGCTGTGTCGCCTCGTTACGCTCGCCGAAAGCTTCCTTGGACGCCAGGGCAGCCTGTAGGTGGGGGCGGGCTTCGGCTGCCTTGCCCAGCTTAACCAGCGTGGCGGCAAGATGGTATTGCAAGGCCGGAAACTGCGGGGCTCCTTTCACGGCTTGGTTGAGCAGGGGCAGAGCCTGATCGGGCCTACCTTGCTGGGCGAGGAGCCAGCCGTAGGTATCGGCCACCATGGGATTCCTGGACTGCAGTTGATAAGCGCGCTGCGCATAGGCCATAGCGCCAGGGTCATTCTGCTTTTGCAGCAGGGAGGCGAGATTGTTGAGCGCCAGGATATTGTCGGGCGCGATCTGGACGATCTGTCGGTAAAGCGCGATGGCTTGGGCGGTTTGCTGGCGAACGAGCGCGTCATTGGCCAGGTAGAGCCGGAACGTAACGTCGTTGGGGTGCTGCTTGAGCCACTGCTGGGCCACCTGTTCGGCCCTCACCATGTTGTTTGCGCGCAGCAATGCCTGATGATAAGCGATGGCCGTCTGGTCAGAAGGTGCGACCTGAAAGGCTTTTTGGTAGGCCTGCAGGGCCTGGGTCGGTTGTTTGAGGCGGGTGTAGATGTCCGCCTCCAGGTTGTAGCCTACGGGCGACGAGGGAGCATCGGCTTGAATGCGCTTGACTTCTTCCAGAGCTTGACGGGGCTGCCCCTGAGCCACATCCAGGCCAGCCAAGGCGATGCGTGCGTCCAGGTAATTGGGCGCAAGGCGCAGCGCCTTCTGCAAGGATTGCTGGGAGCCGTTCAAATCCCCAGCCATACGCTGGGCGGCGGCAAGGCGGTACCAGGCCACCGGTGCGCTGGGCTGCAGGTTGGTGAGATTGGTGAAGGCGTCCACCGCGTCGTTATAGCGCCCGGCCAAAAGGAGCGTCTGCCCCAGGTGATCGAGAAAGGCGGCGTTTCCCGGGCGGGACTGGGAAGCCTTGCGGGCGAGGTCGATGGCGGCCTGAGGCTGCTTGTCGCGCAAATAGTAATCGTCCAGCAGACTGACCGGAGTGAGGTCGTCGGGATGAGCCTTGATGACGGCCTGCATCTGCTCTAGATACGCTTTGGCGTCGCCCAGACTAAGATAGACGCCGGCAAGTCCGAGCTGCGCGCCGAGGTTGTTGGGATCTTTGCTCAGGATGTTCTGGAAACGCTGCTTGGCTTGAGCAGGCTGGTTTTGAGCCAGATCCAGCCCGGCAAGGGCAGTAGCGGCGGGCAGAAAGACGGAATCGAGAGCGAGACTCTGGTCGAATGCATGACGTGCCCCCGGAATATTGCGCTGAGCCAGCAAGATCTGCCCTTTGAAGTAATAGGGCATGGGGTTCTTAGGTTGCGCCTGGGCCATCCGGTTGATGGTGGACAAAGCCCCCGCGCTGTCCCCCTTGGCCAATTGGGCGGCAACCAGGGCCAGATAGGCTTGGGCATCCTGCGGATTTGAGGTGATGACCGACTCCAGGCCGCTTACGCCCTGCTGGTCGCCATTCAACAACTGGCTTTGGGCGAGGGAGGTGCGGATGGCCGCGTTCTGGGGATCCAGTTTGCTTGCCTGGCCGAGGTAGACCATGGCCTGCTGGTATTGGCCCTGGTTCATGGCCGCCTGGCCCGCGAGCAGGAAAGGCTTGGGATCGGTTTGTCCGGGGCCGAGCAGAGGGGCAAGGGTTTTCAGGGCGTTAGCGTTGAGGCCCATGCGGACCTGGGTGGCGGCCGCGAGCGTGCGGGCTGCCGGAAGGTCAACCAGGGTCAAGACGTGATTGAAGCTGTCCAACGCGATTTCGTTGTCGCCCGTGGCGTAGTTGACCGTGCCGTAAAGAAGCAACGTCTGTAGGTGATTGGGGTCTACCTGGAGAATCTGCTGCAGAAGATCCTTGGCGTCACCGTATCGTTTCTGCCGGAAATCGACATAGGCCTGCAGATATTGGTAGGTCAGCGACTTGGGCTGTGCCTCCTTGAGAGCCTGCACCGCCTTGATGCCCTCATCCATTCGATTCATGGACAGCAGGGTAGTGGCCTTGAGGGACAGGGCGAGGAAATCCTTGGGTTTGACCTTAAGCGCCTGGTCATAGGCGCCCAGCGCCTTGTCCGGCTGGTTGCTGGCGCGATAAAGATCTCCCAGCAAATACCAGGATTCCAAGCGCGCAGGATCCATATTGGCGGCCTTCTGCGCGGTGGCGACGGCCTGATCGGGATGGCCGTTGCCGAATTCGCAGCGCGCCTGCCCCCAGTACGCGGGAATGTAAGTCGCGTCGGACTTGATGGACTGGTCGTACAGCGGACAGGCTTCGGCGTACTTGCCTTGGCCCATGAGGGCGTCGCCGCGAATCTGCAGTATCTGCGCCAGCGTTTGCGGGTCGTCCTGGTCGCTGGGGGAAAGCTTGTCCAGCACCTTGCCATAATCGCCTTTCAGCAGCCAGGCTTTGGCCAGGGGAATGCGCGCGCTCGCCGGACTGATGCCGAGCTGCACGGCCTTCTCCAACTGGATTTCCGCGTCCCCGCCCTGCTTCAGCTTGAGATAGTCCAGGCCCAATAGCCAACGCGCCTGTGCGTTGTTGGGCTCCTGCTGGAGCGCGGACTTGAGCTCTATGACGCTGGCGTGATAGTCCTGCTTGGCCTCGAAATCCTTTGCCTTCTGGATGCGCTCGGCCGGCGTTTCGTGGCCGAATTTACAACCGCCCAGCAGGCTCAGGCCCAGCAGCATGGCAAACAGGACGGGTTTGAACGGGGCTTGCATCGCGTCTCCTGCTATCTCGCACGCATGACCGGGCTCACGGCGCGCGCGCTTTTATTACCGCCCCGCTGCATTTCGCGAAATCCAGGCGGGCATCCCCATCGGGGAAAAGGGATTATGCGCAGTGTATCCGAATCGCCATGGCGCTGCCTCCACCGAAAGCGATACGAAAAAACCTCGCCTAAACGATGTCCAGGTGATCCAGCCCGCTCATGAGGTTCTTGCCTTTCGCCTCCTGGCCGTGCAGCTTGATCTTGAGGCGCAGGTCGTTGAGGCTGTCGGCGTTGCGCAGGGCGTCTTCGTAGGCGATGAAGCCGGCCTCGTAGAGATCGAACAGGGCTTGGTCGAAGGTCTGCATGCCCAGTTCGCGCGATTTGCTCATCACTTCCTTGATCTCGTGCACATGGCCCTTGAAGATGAGGTCGGAGATGAGCGGTGAATTAAGCATGATCTCCACGGAAGCGATGCGCCCCTTGCCTTCGCGGCGCGGGATCAGGCGCTGCGAGATGAAGGCCTTGAGGTTGAGGCTCAGGTCCATGAGCAACTGGTCGCGCTTTTCCTCGGGGAAGAAGTTGACGATGCGGTCGAGCGCCTGGTTGGCGCTGTTGGCGTGCAGGGTGGACAGGCACAGGTGGCCGGTTTCGGCGAAGGCGATGGCATATTCCATGGTGTCGCGGTCGCGGATCTCGCCGATGAGGATGACGTCGGGCGCCTGGCGCAGGGTGTTCTTGAGGGCCGAAAACCAGGTCTCGGTGTCCACCCCCACCTCGCGCTGGGTGATGATGCAGCCCTTGTGCTCGTGCACGTATTCGATCGGGTCTTCCACCGTGATGATGTGCTCACGCGCGTTCTCGTTACGGTAGCCGATCATCGCGGCGAGCGAGGTGGATTTGCCCGAGCCGGTGCCGCCGACGAAGATGACCAGGCCGCGCTTGACCATGGCGATGTCGCGCAGCACGGGCGGCAGGTTGAGTTCTTCGAATTTGGGTATCTTGGTGTTGATGGTACGCAGCACCAAACCGGTGTGGCCTTGCTGGACGAAGGCGTTGCAGCGGAATCGGCCGATCTCGGCCGGTGCGATGGCAAAGTTGCATTCGTTCTTGGCCTCGAACTCAGCCCACTGGCGATCGTTCATGATCGAGCGCGCCAGTTCGCGCGTATGCGCCGGCGTCAGGGTCTGATTGGCCACCGCGACGATCTTGCCGTCCACTTTGAGCGCTGGAGCGAAGCCGGCGGTGAGAAAAAGGTCCGAGGCGTTCTTCGCCGTCATGAGGCGTAGCAGGTCGGTAACGGTTTTTTGCGCGTCCATAAGCAAAGCCTGTAAGAGGGTTCAGCCGAGAAAGGCGTCCTTGTTCTGGGCGCGCGCACGCGCCTCCACCGAGGTGACGAGATTGCGCCGCACCAGGTCCAGCAAGCACTGATCCAACGTCTGCATGCCCAAGCCACCGCCGGTCTGGATGGAGGAATACATCTGCGCCACCTTGTTCTCCCGGATGAGGTTGCGGATGGCGGGCGTGCCGATCATGATTTCGTGCGCCGCCACGCGACCGGCGCCGTCCTTGGTCTTGAGCAGGGTCTGGGAAATCACCGCGCGCAGCGACTCGGACAGCATCGCCCGCACCATGTCCTTTTCGGCCGCGGGGAACACATCGATGACGCGGTCTATGGTCTTGGCGGCCGAGGAGGTGTGCAACGTGCCGAACACCAGGTGGCCGGTTTCCGCGGCGGTCAACGCCAGCCTGATGGTTTCCAGGTCGCGCATCTCGCCCACCAGGATGACGTCCGGATCCTCGCGCAAGGCGGAGCGCAGGGCGTTGGCGAAGCTATGGGTATGGGGCCCGACCTCGCGTTGGTTGATGAGGCATTTCTTGCTCTGGTGCACGAATTCGATGGGATCCTCGATGGTGAGGATATGGGAATACTGGGTATCGTTGACGTAGTCGACCATGGCCGCCAGGGTGGTCGACTTGCCCGAACCCGTCGGTCCCGTCACCAGCACCACTCCGCGCGGCTGGTCGGAGATTTCCTTGAATATCTTGGGCGCCTCCAGCTCCTCCAGGGTCAGAACCTTGGACGGAATGGTACGGAACACGGCGCCAGCGCCCTTCTGCTGATTGAAGGCGTTGACGCGGAAGCGCGCCAGCCCCGGAATTTCAAAGGAGAAATCCACCTCCAGCACCTCTTCGTAAACCTTGCGCTGGGAGTCGTTCATGATGTCGTACACCATGCGGTGCACGTCCTTGTGATCCATGGGCGGCAGATTGATGCGCCGGATGTCGCCGTGCACCCGGATCATGGGTGGCAGCCCGGCCGAAAGGTGCAGGTCGGAGGCCTTGTTCTTGACGCTGAAAGCGAGGAGTTCGGATATGTCCACGGGGCAATCGTCCGGTTGGCAGTTGGCGGATAATGCGTATTCAACCCAATAACGACTGCGCGCGATTCAACTTGAGCGAACCCCCGACGCAAAACCTCGCCGCCAATCTGGCCGCCGTCCGGAGGCGCATCGCCGCAGCCGCCTGTGCGGCCAGCCGCGACCCGATGGGCATTGGCCTGATCGGCGTAGGCAAGGGCGTGGCAGACGCCGCCTTGCGCGCTGCCGCGCAGCTCGGGCTCAAGGATTTTGGCGAAAGCTACCTGCAGGAGGCTCTGCCGAAAATGGCGCAACTGGCAGACCTGCCCGTTACCTGGCATTTCATCGGCCCGCTGCAGAGCAACAAGACGCGGCCGGTGGCGGAACGCTTCGCCTGGGTCCACAGCGTGGATCGCCTCAAGCTGGCCCAGCGCCTCTCCGCCCAGCGCCCCGCCAGCCTGCCGCCGCTGCAGGTCTGCCTGCAGGTCAATGTCAGCGGCGAAGCCAGCAAGAGCGGGGCCACGGAATCGCAACTCGCGGAACTGGCGCAGGCCGTTGCCCGCCTACCACGGTTACAATTGCGGGGGCTAATGGCCATCCCCGCCCCGGCCGCCGGGCTTGACGCCCAAAGAGTCCCCTTTGCACGCCTCAGGGGCATGCTGGAGAACCTCAACGCCAGCGGTCTCGCCCTGGACACCCTTTCCATGGGCATGTCGGCTGACCTGGAGGCGGCGATCCTGGAGGGAGCCAACTGGGTGCGGGTGGGGACGGCCCTGTTTGGCGCGCGTACGAAACCGGCCGTGGAGCAGCAGGCATGACAGACAGCATTACCTTCATCGGCGGCGGCAACATGGCCACCGCCATCATCGCCGGCCTCGCCGGCAAGAGCGCGGCCGGTGAGCACATCGAGGTCGTCGACCCCTCCGACGATGCCCATGGTCGCCTGGCGGGACGCTTCGGCGTCACCCTGCGGCGCGACCTAGCCCATGCCCACTTGGGCCACACCGTCATCCTGGCGGTGAAGCCCCAGCAGGTTCCGGAGATCGCGCGGCAGCTCGCCCCCCGCCTGGGCGAGCGGCTGGTCATTTCGATCGCGGCCGGGATACGCGTGGCCGACCTGGAACGCTGGCTGGGAGGGCATCAACGCATCGTGCGCACCATGCCCAATACCCCAGCCATGGTAGGTGCCGGCATCACCGCCCTATACGCGGCGCGCACGGTTTCCGCCGCAGAGCGTTCACGCGCCGAGGCCATCCTGCGCGCCGTAGGCGCTGCCGTATGGGTACCGGAGGAAAGCCAACTGGACGCCGTCACCGCGGTTTCCGGCAGCGGCCCCGCCTATGTGTTCTACTTCATGGAAGCGCTCGAGGCTGCCGCCATCGCCCAAGGCCTGGCGCCAGAGGTCGCGCGCCAGCTCGCCCTGCAGACTTTTGTGGGTGCGGCACGCCTGGCGCTGGAATCGGGCGAGGAGCCCGCCACCCTGCGCAGCCGCGTCACCTCCAAGGGGGGGACCACGGAGCGCGGCGTGGCGGCCTTGGAAAATGAGGGTGTGCGGGACGCACTGGCCCATGCGGTGGCGGCCGCGCAGCGACGCTCCCGGGAGCTCGGCGACGAACTGGGGGCGCTCCCATGATCGCCGACGGCCTGCAGTTTGTCGTTCAGTCGCTCGGCAACCTGTTTCTCTTCGCCATCCTGCTGCGTTTTGCCATGCAGATGTTCCGTGCGCCGCTCGGAAATCCCTTCGGCCAGTTCGTGGTGGCGTTCACGGATTTTCTGGTGCGCCCTCTGCGCCGCGTCATTCCCGGCTATAAGGGTTTCGATTTTGCCAGCCTGGTGGGCGCCTGGCTGGTGGAATACCTGATACAGATCATGCTCTTGTGGTCGAGCGGCTTTCCCTTCCGCCTCGCTGCCGGCGCCGCCCTGCCGGCACTCGCGCTGCTTGCCCTGGTCAAACTGGTGGAACTCGCCATCTACCTTGTGATCGGCCTTACCGTGATCCGGGCGATACTTTCCTGGGTGAATCCTTACTCGCCTCTGGCACCTGTCATTTACGCGCTCAGCGAGCCCATCCTGGCGCCGCTGCGGCGCATCATCCCGCTCGTGGGCAACGTTGACCTGAGCCCGCTGGTGGTCTTTTTTGTCGGCCAGTTGATCATCCTCGTGCCACTGCGCGCCATCGAGATGGCGATACTCAGGAGCTTCTGATGTCGGCCTGGGCACGCCGCGGGGATGACGGCCGCTGGATCTTTTCCCTCTACATAACCCCAGGCGCCGGCCAAAACGTCGTCGCCGGGGAACGTGACGGGCGCCTGCACATCAAGCTCGCGGCACGCGCTGCCGACAATCAGGCCAACGCAGCCCTGCTCAAGTTTCTTGCCGCGCAGCTGGCGGTGGCAAAGAGCCGCCTGGAACTGTTGAAAGGCGACACAAGCCGGCAAAAATTGGTGGCAGCCCCGGGCGAAGCCGCGCCCGAACGGCTGCTGGAAAACGCATCCTGACACCCCTGGAAAAAGACCGCCCGATGACCGCACTGCTGGAACAGGAAATC
>JAJXXS010000292.1 GCA_021780975.1 Pseudomonadota bacterium | reverse complement strand
ATTCGCGAAAATCGGGCAGGCGCAGCGGGTGGAGCAATTCACCGCCGTTGGCGTGCGGGTTGGCGGACAGGCGCCGCGCTCCCGTGGGCGCCAGCGCGGCGATTTCGGCCTTCGGACTGCCGTCGGCGTTGAACAAGTCCTGCGGCCGGTAGCTCTGCAGCCAGTGTTCCAGCAGGCGCAGGTGCTCCGGGCGTTCGCGCATTTCAGCCATGGGCACCTGGTGCGAGCGCCAGGAGCCTTCGGTCTTCTTGCCGTCCACCTCCTTGGGGCCGGTCCAGCCCTTGGGCGTGACCAGCACGATCATGGGCCAGCGTGGGCGTTGCGTTACACCTCGTTCGCGCGCAGCTTTTTGAATATCGCGGATGTCGTCCAGCACGCGGTCCAACGTCGCCGCCATGGCCTGGTGCATCGTCATGGGTTCCTCGCCCTCGACGAAATGTGGTGCATAGCCGTAGCCGGTGAGCAAGGCGGTGAGTTCCGCGCGGCCGATGCGCGCCAGCACCGTGGGGTTGGCGATCTTGTAGCCGTTCAGGTGCAGCACCGGCAGCACGGCGCCGTCGGTTTTCGGGTTGAGAAACTTGTTGGAATGCCACGAGGTCGCGAGCGGTCCGGTCTCCGCCTCGCCGTCGCCGACCACGCATAGCGCGAGGAGGTCGGGGTTGTCCAGCACCGCGCCATAGGCGTGCGACAGCGCATAGCCCAGTTCGCCGCCCTCGTGGATGGAGCCCGGCGTTTCCGGTGCCACGTGGCTGGGGATGCCGCCGGGAAAGGAGAACTGGCGGAACAGCCGCTGCATGCCGGCCTCGTCGCGCGACACGTCGGGATAGATTTCGCTGTAGGTTCCGTCCAGCCAGGCGCTCGCCACCAGGGCGGGACCGCCGTGGCCAGGGCCGGTGATGAAGATGGCGTCGAGATCGCGCTCGCGGATGGCGCGATTCATGTGCGCGTAGAGGAAATTGAGCCCGGGCGTCGTGCCCCAGTGGCCCAGCAGGCGCGGCTTGACGTGCTCGGGCGCCAGCGGCGTTTTGAGCAGCGGATTGTCCATGAGGTAGATCTGCCCCACCGAAAGATAGTTGGCGGCGCGCCACCAGGCGTGGATGTCGTCGAGTTGCTGCGGGCTCAGGGGGGCGTCGCTCATGGCAGGATTCCTTTCATCGCGTAGGGTCGAGGCATCAGAGTTTCAGGCAGGCGCGCGTCTGGCGGGCGATTTCCAGTTCCTCGTCGGTGGGAATCACCCAGATGTCGATGCGGCTTTTGTCAGCATGGATGGGGCGCGCTCCGCCCCCGGCGGCAGTGTTGGCGGCAGGGTCCAGCTCCAGGCCCAGGGCTTCCAGGTTCCCCACGGAACGCTCGCGCACCACGGCGTCGTGCTCGCCCACCCCGCCGGTAAACACCAGGGCGTCCACCCGCCCGAGCAGGGCGATGTAGGCGCCGACATATTTGCGGATGCGGCGGCAGTAGATGTCCAGCGCGAGCGAGGCTTCCGCGTCGCCCTGCGCCGCCAGGGCATGGACATCGCGCAGGTCCGTATGTCCGGTGAGACCGCGCAGCCCGCTCTTCCGCTCCAGCAGATCTTCCACCTGATGGACATCGAGGCCTGCGGCGCGCTGCAGAAATAGCGGCACGGCAGGATCGAGGTCGCCGCAGCGGCTGCCCATGAGCAGCCCTTCCAGTGGCGTCATGCCCATGGAAGTGTCGATGCTCGCGCCGTTCTGCAGGGCGCTCGCGCTCGCGCCGTTGCCCAGGTGCAGGACGATGAGGTTGAGCGAGGTCAGCGGCCTGGCAAGCTGCTGCGCCAGTTGGCTTGCCACATGCTGGATGGAGATGCCGTGAAAGCCGTAGCGCCGCACGCCATGGTTCTGCACCAGATCGAGCGGCAGGCCGTAGCGGTAAGCTGCCGGCGGCAGCGTGTGGTGGAAGGCGGTGTCGAACACCGCCACCTGGGGCAGTGCCGGATATGACTGCGCCACCGCCTCTATGCCCTCCAATGCCAGGGGATTGTGCAGCGGCGCCAGGGGGAAGAGGGCGCGCAGCTCGGCGATGACCTCGCCGTCGATGGGGGCAGGTGACGTGAAGCGTGCGCCGCCATGCACCACACGATGGCCCACGGCCGCAAGCGCTCCCGCGCGCAGCACGCCGGAATGCTGCCAGTTGTCCAGCAGATCGCGCAGGGCGGCCCCGTGGTGCGGGTGGCTGACGGCGTGCGTCTCCATCCTGCCGGCTGCATCCGCCAGGCTGAGGCGACCATCCGCCTCGCCGATGCGTTCGATGCGCGCGCCGGCCGCCAGCCTTGCGCCGGCATACAGCTTGGCCTTGAGCGAGGAACTGCCGCTGTTGACGGCGAGCACGAGAGGGTCGGGGTGGGCACTCATGGGAGCTTGTTTGCGCGTGGTAAGACAACCCTATACCAGAAAGGGTTGCAGGACACGTGGCGGGGTTCGGCAGCCTCTGCCGCCCGACCAATATTCAACGATTCGCACAAGGCTTCAACACGTCGCAAACAGGGGCGCGCGCCCTCCCAGGTTTTTGCCGTCCGCGCGCAAAGGCGCTGCAGCGGCAAGCGACTGATTT
>JAJXXS010000147.1 GCA_021780975.1 Pseudomonadota bacterium | reverse complement strand
CCGAGCGGCACGTCGGCAATCATGCGCAGGCGCACCGAATCCTTGAGGCGGGCGATCAGTTCATCTTCGGCAGCCTCCTCGCTCGCCACCCGCACCGGAGCGAATGTCATGTCCCAATAAGGGCGCGGCTCGCGTGCCGGCCGGCCGGTCATGAGGGTCAGCGTATGCCCTGGCGGCAGCTTCGCCGCGCTGCGGTATATGGTACGTGGCTCAGGCACGTAGCCATAGGCGAAATAGTCCTCCACCGCGAGCGGGTCGATGTCGCGTCGCAAGCCGGGATGCACCAGGAGGGCCTTCAGCTCGGAGCCGAAGATGCAGTGGCCATCCTCCAGGATGGCGTAGTAGAGTGGCTTGACCCCGAAGCGGTCGCGCGCCAGAAAGAGGGTGCGGCGGGCGCGATCCCACAGGGCGAAGGCGAACATGCCCCTGAATCTGTCAACGCAGGCCTCACCCCAGGCCTCCCAGGCATGCACGATCACCTCGGTGTCGGAATGGGTGCGGAAAACATGACCCAGTCGTTGAAGCTCCGGCACCAGCTCGCGATAGTTGTAGATCTCGCCGTTGAACACCACGACCACCGAGCCGTCTTCGTTGGCCAGGGGCTGCTGTCCGCTCGACAGATCGATGATGGAAAGGCGGCGGTGAGCCAATGCCACGCCCGGTTCGAGATGCACGCCACCCTCGTCCGGCCCGCGGTGAAAGAGGCTCTCGTTCATACGCGCGAGAAGCGCGCCGTCGGGGGGCCGCTGTTCCTTGAGATCGAATATTCCGCTGATGCCGCACATGATGGTTGTAGTGTCTGGAAAACGGGCGCCGCGCGCCATTGCACCTTAGTGGTATCGCCCGAGCACGCGCTCATAAACCGCGGCGTAATCCGCCACCATCGCCGCGATGCTGTGACGCGCCAGCACGCGTGCGCGGCCGGCGGCACCCTCCTGCCGGCGTTTGTCGGGCGCGCCCAGATACATCAGCAAGGCCTGTGCCAAAGCCTCGACGTCCCCGACCGGAACGAGCGCGCCGTTCTCGCCTGGCGTCACCAGCTCCACATTACCGCCTACGGCGGTGGCAATCACCGGCAATGCTGTCGCCTGGGCCTCCAGCAGGGTGTTGGAAATTCCTTCGTTGAGTGAAGGCAGCACAAAAACATCAAAGGTGCGCAAGAGTTCGGCGATGTCCTGGCGTTCCCCGGGCAGCCAGGCGCGCCGTGCCAGTCCTTGGTCGGCCAAGCGCCGCTGGCAGGCTGCGCGCGCTTCGCCTTCGCCAACGATCACCAGGCGTGCCGTTGGACAGGCCGGCGCGATGCGGAGGAAAGTCTCCACGAGCGTGGGAAAATCCTTCACCGCCGCCATGCGCCCCACCGCGCCGATCACCAGGCTCTGCTCATCGGCAAACCCTGCTGGCAACCCGGCGGGCCGTGCCCCCGTGCGGGGGCGGAACCTGTCGCAATCCACGCCGTTGTAGATCTGATGAATGCGTGCCGGCTCCACCCTGACTGTCTGCCGCAGCCAGTGCGCCAGATCGCGGCTTACGGCCACGTATTCACCGACCAGGGGGCGTGCGGCGCGGCGCAGCAGGTTGTATTTGCGGTTCCGGCCGTGCAGATCGAACACGTCGCGGCCATGTTCGCCATGCACGGTGGCGCGCACGCCGGCGAGGCGGGCGACGAACTGTCCCTCGAGGGCGGCCAGATTGCGCGTGTGCAATACCGCCGGCTTGAGACGCCGCAGCAGCCGCCACAAGCGGGCATAGGCCCCCGGATCGTGGCCGGGACGGCGCTGCAGCGCATGAAACTCGACTTCCTGGGCGCGGATGCGGGTGCGGAAATCGCCGTACGCTGTCCAGCTCACCACGGCATGGCGGAAACGCGCCGGGTCCATGTGGTTGAACAGCGTCACCATGCCGTTTTCCATGCCGCCGGTATCGAAGCGATGCACCAGATGGACGATGAGAGGCTGACTCATCGCCCCCCTTCACGCGCCATGGCGGCGCGTATGGCCGGGGTCATGGCGTGGGCGAAGTCCCGCAGCACGGCGCTGCAATCTTTGTTGTCCTGGCAAGGCGTGGCGATGATCACGGCGGCGCCGTCGTCGGCGCGCCCGCGCACTTTCTTCCATGCCAATATCAGCTTCGCTTCGTAGTCGTTCATCACGCGGCGGCCGTCGATATCGTTCCATTGCCATACAAGCAGATGCTGATCGGCCGAATGAAGGTGCCCGACCAGAACCTGGTCCGTCCGCGCCCCGATGCGCTCGGTTTCGAGGTGTTGTCCGACATTGGCCCACACCGGATCCTTCTGATGGATGAAATAATTCCCTGTCGTGATGATCTCACTGCCCTGGCGCTGCGTCGCGTAATAGTTGATCTCCAGCATTACCTTGTGGCCGTCCTTGAGGTAATAGGCGCGCCACTGCTGGGACGGCTTCTCCCAGTGCGGAATCCAGTTGGTGAAAGGCGCCACGACCTGCCAGCCGCCCTGCGGCATCACGGCGAGCGGCGATGTGTCAGGCGCGGGCCTGTCATCCAGATGGCGCACATAAGCGGGCCACAGAAAACCCATCATGGCGACGGCCACTGCGATGGCCAGATAGCGCGTGGGCGGCAGCGCCGGGCCGGGGTGCGCGGCAGGCGCCTCCTCCTCTTGCAGATCCTCGCGCCAGAACGTGCCGATCCAGAACAGGATCAGCATGACAAAGCCGAAAAATACCCAGCCGTAAATGTAATGGTCGATGCCCAGCGCAAGCTTCATGTCGGAGAGGTAGGCAATCATCACGATCATGAAGGCGCGCAGGCCATTCGCGAATACCGGCACCACCAGCCCGGCGGCAGCGAAGGCGACGCGCCGCCAGGGGGTGCGATAGGTGAGATAGGCATAGAGGCAGGACAGCGTGAAGGCGGAGATCAGGTAGCGCAGCCCGCTGCAGCCTTCCACCACCGACCATTTGCTGCCCGGCAGATAGAAGAACGTCCCCTCTTGATAAACCGGCAGCCCGGTCAGCTTGATGGCCCCGACCGTGAAACTCGCAGTGAAGGCCATCAGCTTGGGAATGAGCACCTCACCCACCGGCACGGAAAAATAGAGGAACATCAAAGGGAAAAACAACGCCCACAGCACGCGCCAACCCAGCACCGCCCATACGGCCAGCAACAGCAGCGTGACGAAAGCGTACTGCGAGACGACCAGCACACCGCCCGCCTGCGCGAGTACCCAACCGGCACCTGTCAGCAGCATGAGGAGCAGGGCGCGCCAATCCGGGACGATGGGCAGCCCGACGGCCAGGGCGCGGTTGCGCCACAGCAGCCAGAAGGCGATGGGGAAGATGAGGAAGCCGTGCGTATAGGTTTCCGAACGGTCCCAGATGTCCACCATCGACATGAAGGTGGGCCAATACAGCGCGAACAGGCCGAGCCAGAGCAACGCCACCATCAGGAGTGGGGTGCGCCAACGCGCCAGAGTGGTTTCGGGGGTGAGTGAGAGAACGTGGCTCATGGGCGCGCTTTCAATGGATAAGGGAAGGATCCAGCCAGGCGTCGAGGCGGGCCAGATTGCGATTCCAGTCATAGGCTTGCAGGATGCGCGCACGCGCGCGCTGGCCGAGTTCCGCATGCTCGCCGCGGCACGCCGCCAGCACGGCGGTGACCGTGGCAGGAAGATCGCTGCCGGCCAGCACCTCCCTGCCGATCTCGGCCTGTATGCCTTCCAGAGCCTCGCGGCTTGCCACCACCGCCTTCGCCATGCTCATCGCCTCCAGCACCTTGTTCTGCACGCCCCGCGCGAGGCGCAGGGGCGCCACCACGCAGGCGGCGTGCTGCAGGTAGGGGCGCACGTCTGCCACCCGCCCGGTCACACGCACGCCCGCAAGGCTTTGCAGTTCGCGCACGGCAGCGCCGGGGCGGCTGCCGACGATGTAGAAGCGCACGGCCGGCAAACTCGCCCGGATGAGCGGCAGTGCCTCGCGGGCGAACCAGCCTACCGCGTCGGCGTTGGGCCAGTAATCCATGGCGCCGGTGAAGACAATGGCCTGTTCGTCCGCCGCAAAGGGGTTGGGCCACGCGGCGTCGGGGCGGAAATATTCGTAATCAACCCCGTTTTCGAACCAGTGGATGCGATCGCTCGCCTCCGGGTGAACCTGCCGCAGCAGGCCGGCCTCCTGACGCGAGACGAGGAAAGTGGCATCGAATTCGCGCGCCACCTGGCCTTCCCAGGCGGCCAGCTTGGCCGCCTCGCGCCGGTACAGCCAGGAGAGCGGCCAGGAACGGGCATGGGCATAGCGCGCCCATTTGTCCGAATCAACATCCACCATGTCCATGAGCTTGATCGGCACTTCGGGCGGAACGAAACGCGCCATCGCGGAGGAAAACGCCACCACCGCCTGCACCTTGCCTGTATCCACCAAGTCGCGCACCCAGCGCCGCAGTCCGGCATCGCGGTAATACGGCAAGGTCAGTGGCTCCCCGCTTACCAGGCCGGCCAGGCTGCGCAGGCGCGCGGTGCGCGGCGAGAGGTCGGCGAAATGGCTGCCCTCGCACCAGGAGGCCAGCGCATCCACATGGGCGCGGTCTGCCGGGTCGTCGATGAAGGCGCCAAGATAGACCGGATGGCGCGCGGAAAGATATCTGAGCAGATGAAAGGAGCGAATCTTGTCGCCCTTTTCCGGCGGATAGGGCAGCCGATGCACCAGGTAAAGCAATCCGGACATCAGCCCAGGCTCCTCACCAGGTAGGGCCCGAGCGTATTGGCCACCGCCAGCGGCAAGCGCCGCCAGGCGGCGATGAAGAAGCGATACTTGGGATTCAGCGGATTGACTTCGGGTACCGCGGTGGCACGCACGAGGTCGTATTCGTAATACAGCGGCTGGGGCACGAAGCCCCAGTTCTTCTTGAAATGGTAGGGCCCGGTATCGAGCTTGCTGCGGCCGTAATCGAACAGCGTGCACCCGGCCTCGGCACCTTTGCGCATGAGTTCCCAATACTTGAAATCGTTGGCAGCGAGATCGCGTGCCGCCGGCAGGTCGCCGGCATAGTAGGGGAGAATTTCGTTGCGGAAACGGAAGGACAGCACGGCACTCACGATCGCGCTGTCCTTCGTCACCAGGAGCACCGAGCAATCGCCGCCGAACACCTCGCGCAGCAGACGGAAATAGCGCCGGGGCAAGGCGGGCGTGCCATGGCGATGAACGTTGTGTGCGTACACGGAGTAGAAGCGCTCGATGCCCGCGTCGTCTTCGCTCGCCAAGCCTGCCTTGATGCCCTTGCGCACCATGGCGCGCTGCTTGCGCGGAATGGCGTTGAGATTTTTCTCCGGATCGGGATCGATGGCCTTGCGGAAGGTGACGTACAGGCTCTTGGTCGGCCACTCGGGATGACTGGGCGCGAGGTTGCGGTATTCCAGGGCATCCACCCCGAGCTGGCGCGCCAGCTCGCGCGCCGCCGCGTCGAGCCGGGCGCGCGCCGCGTCATTGTCGGCGACGATGCCGCCGTAGGCGCAGAAGGGCAGCGAGGCGAGACTGTGGCCGAACAGGCGGGACTTGACCTGGGCGAGCGGCAGCACGCCGGTGATGCGCCCTTCCTCTTCCGTGTAATAGAACCAGGTGCGATGCCCGAACGCCTGTTCGATCACCCGCTGCCAGCCGGCGCGATGAAAGAAGGTCGCCGCCGGGTGGGCCAGCACATAGGCATCCCAGCGTGCCTCCCCGCCGGAAGCAAGCAGACGCAACGCGGGAGAGGAAGGCTCCGCCGCGGCGGCCTGCGCCCGCAACAAGGCATCCGCCGGCATGTCAGTCACGCAGGAACACCCGGTCCACGCGATCCCAGGCGAAGTCGCGCAGCAAACGCCGCAGCCTCGCCTCCATGCGCCCCAGGTTGACATAGTGGCGGAAGCGCGTCCTGAGGCTCATGCCAGGCTGGCGCGGCTGGCCCGGGTCAACCTCCCAGGGGTGGAAATAGAACATGCAGGGCGCCCGCTCCTTGTCGTTCACCTGACGCAGCATCCAGCGTGATATGCCATAGGGCAGCAGGCGGAACCAACCCCCTCCCGCCGCCGGCCAGTTGCGTCCCAGCAGCGGCACGGTGGTCGGCGGCAGTTCCCAGAGCATCTCGCGCGAGCGATAAGGGAAGCGCGGCGCCTCCGGCATGCCGTAGTGGTCGTGCTTCACCGGATAGATGCTGGAACTGTAGCGATAGCCGGCCGCATGGATTTCCTCCACAGCCCACCAGTTGCGCTGGCTGATGGAAAAGCTCGGTGCCCGATAGCCACGCACTTCAGCGCCGCACAAGTCCTCGAGAATTTCCTTCGCGCGCGTGATATCGGCGCGAAACAGTTCGGGCGAGAGATCGCTGGCGCGTTCGTGGCCATAGCCATGGCTCGCCACCTCGTGGCCGCCATCGGCGATGCGGCGCACCACGGTCGGATAGCGCTCGGCGATCCAGCCGAGCGTGAAAAAGGTGGCCTTGGCGCCGGCTTCGTCGAGCAGCGCGAGAATGACGTCGACGTTGCGCTCCACCCGGCAAGGCAGGCGCTCCCAATCGGTGCGCGCGATGTAGGGGGCGAAGGCGGAAACCTGGAAGTAATCCTCCACGTCGATACTCATGGCGTTGCGGATGGTCTCGCTCATCTCTCCCCCCCGAGCCGCATCACGCCACCCTGCGTCGCTCGGTCTCCGCCAGCCAGGCGCGGATGATTGCGGCAATGCGCTGCGCTGCGCGTCCGTCCCAGTACTGCGGTATGCGGCCAGCGCACCCGCCGCCACCGAGTATCTCGGCAACCGCCTGCCTGAGCTTGGTCGTGTCTGTCCCCACCAGGACGTTGGTGCCCTGGGTCAGGGTGATTGGTCGCTCGGTGTTTTCACGCAGCGTAAGGCAGGGCACGCCCAGGGCGGTGGTCTCCTCCTGGATGCCGCCGGAATCTGTCATGACGAACTTCGCTGCGCGCATGAGCCCCAGCATTTCCAGATAGCCCAGCGGCGGCAACACCTTGAGGCCGGCGAGCAAGCCCTGCAGGCCGTAGGCCTCGATGCGCGCGCGCGTGCGGGGATGGATCGGGAAGACGACAGGCAACTGCCGTCCGATGTCCGCCACGGCTTCGAGCAAGCTCGCCAACGTGCCCGCGTCATCCACATTGGAGGGGCGATGCAGCGTCAGCAGGGCGTGGCCGTCCGCCATCTCCTCGCCCAAGGTCTGCGCCGCCGGAACGGCACGCGCCAGGTTGCGATGCAGGCTGTCGATCATGACATTGCCGACGAAATGCGCGCGTTCCGCGGGGATGCCTTCGCGCCGGAGGTTGTCGAGCGCTTCCGCCTCGGTGAGAAAAAGCAGATCGGAGATCTGGTCCGTGAGCACGCGGTTGATTTCCTCGGGCATGGCGCGGTCGAAACTGCGCAGTCCGGCTTCCACGTGTATCACCGGCACTCCGCGCTTGGCCGCTACCAGGGCACAGGCGATGGTGGAATTCACGTCGCCCACCACCAGCACCGCAGCAGGGGCCTCGCTCTCCAGCACCGGTTCGAAACGCTTCATCACTTCTGCGGTCTGCACCGCATGCGATGCCGATCCCACTTCCAGGTAGTGATCGGGCGCCGGAATGCCAAGGTCGCGAAAGAAGCAGTCGTTCATCGCCGGGTCGTAGTGCTGGCCGGTATGCACGAGGCGGCCGGTGAGGCCCGCCTCCGCAAGCGCCCCCAGCACGGGGGCGATCTTCATGAAATTGGGGCGCGCGCCGGCGACGCAAAGAATGGTGCTCATGCCGCGCGTTCAGGCCGGGCCGCGACCCGCCTCGGCCCCGCCCTCCCCGGCATTCTTTTCGCTCACCACATAAAGAATCTTGCGCACGATGGGCAGGATGCGGTTGAGGGAGCGCTCCATCTGCTCCACGCGCTGGGTGAGGGCGGCACCGCCTTCTTCCGGCGCCGCGGTGCTGTTGCCATCGATGGGGCGCGTTGCGCCATAGGGGACTGGATCCTGGTGCGCCACTTCCTTGCGCAGGTCCTGGATCACCTCGCTGATCTCAGCAACGTCGAAGCGCCCTTTCTCCTCCAGGTAGCCGTACAGCAGGAGGCGGTCGCAGAACGTGTTGATGCGCCGGGGAATGCCGCCAGTAAAGCCATGCAGCTCGGCAAAGGCCGCGTCGCTGAAGGATGGGTTGCCCACCCAGCCCACCATCTTGAGGCGATGCTCGATGTAGCCACGGGTCTCGTCCGCGTCCATCGGACCGAGGTGGTAGGAGGCGATCACGCGCTGGCGCAGTTGCTGCATGTCCTGGCTTTGCAGGATGCCTCGGAATTCCGGCTGTCCGAGCAGGAAGGTCTGTACCAGCGAGCGCTCATTGGTCTGAAAATTGGACAACATGCGCAATTCCTCCACCGCGCGCGGCGTGAGATTCTGCGCCTCGTCCACCACGAGGAGCACGCGCTTGCCCTGGCGCGTGGCGGCCACGAGATAGTCTTCCAGATTCTTGAGCAGGGCGGATTTGTTGATGCCCTCATGCTCCAGCCCCAGGGTGGCGGCAACGCTGCGCAGGGTGTCGTCGGCATCCATCTGGGTGCTCACCAGCTGCGCGGCGATGATGTTCTCGCTCTCCAACTGGCGGAGAAGGTTGCGCACCAGCGTCGTCTTGCCCGCGCCCACTTCGCCGGTGATGACGATGAAGCCTTCGCCGAGCGACAGGCCATACTCCAGGTAGGCCATGGCGCGGCGGTGTCCCTTGCTGCCGTAAAAGAAGCGCGGATCGGGGCTGAGCTGGAACGGCTTGGCGGAAAATCGGTAATACGATTCGTACACGGCTTCAGAACGTCACGGTGATCATGGCTATCAGGCTGTTGGCGATATAGTCAACGGAGGAGACATTGGAGTTCAACTGCTGATAGCGGTACATCAGACTGCCCATGGTCCGCTCGCTGAACTGGCGGTTAAGCCCGATGCTGCCGAGATAGTACATGTCGTTGCGCGCCACGGGGGTAAACACGCCCGCGGGTATCTGGTTGTTGTTGACGCTGGCCGTCCCCACCAGGCTGGTCTGCGGAGTCAGCTGATAGGTTGCCACCGCCGTGACATAGCGGCTGCGATCCTGGGTATTGCTGAGCTGATACAGGCGCCGCACGTCCGAGCCCGTGAGGCTTAGGCCCAGGCGCTTGCGCGTCCAGGCCACCCCGGCGACGAAGGCCTTGCTGATGAAGACCTGGTTGTAGGGGAGTGTCACGACCCCCACAGCCAGCGGCGAATTCTGCGCTGGGACGCACCCCGGCTGCGGCGGCACGATGCCGCTGTTGGACAGCACCTGAGTCGTCCCACAAGTCCAAAGATAAAATCCCACCTGCGCGCTGAGGAACATGGGCAGCGTGCTGACGCTCTGCGTATAGCTCGCCGTCCAGCTGGAAAAATGCGTGCGCTGGTTGAGCGAAAAACCGTAGGTGCGGCCAAAGTAGCGGTGTCCCACGGAACCGGAGATGGAGGTGCGCTCACTGGGCCTCCAGGACAGCCCCGCGCTCCAGAAGTTGCCGCTGGTGTTGGTGAGGGAGAGATACTGGTTGTCGTCGCGCCCCACCGTGCCGTTGGCCTGCAGGTGGCGGGTGAGCAGGTAGCCAAGCGTCCCGGACACGGTACGCAGATAGGCATTGGAGGAATACTGCGGGGTGCTGGGCGAGTTTTGCAGCTGAGCCCGCGTGTAGGAGTAATTCAGCCCCCATGACAGGCGATAGAAATCCGGGCCGCTGGCGAGGCCAGCCTGCACCGCGGTCTGGTTGGTCTGGGCGTTGCTCGCGTCGGGCGAATAGGTGCCGCTTTGCGTGAGCCGCAGGTTCGCCACCGCCGTCCCACCCAAACGCTGCACCATATAGGGACTGACGCTGTAGCGCGCAATGGTGATCAGATTGTTGTTGTTATTGCTGACGCTGGAGCCCGTAGCCAGCAGGTTGTTGTAGGCCTGGCTTACGTTGGCGCTGGCGTCCAGGAAAACGGTCTTGCGCACCAGCGCAAAATGACTGTCGGCGGCAAGGCCATGGTACAGATTATTGGACGTGCCGCTGCTCGTCAGGCGGGTCACGTCGGACAGCGCGTAGTTGATGTTATAGAGCGCATTCGGGTTGCCCAGCGAGCTCAGATGAAACCCCGGGCTCAACGTGAGTACGAGCCCTGCCTGCTTGCGGCCGCTGGGAGCAAAATTGATGTTGTCCGAGGCCAGCGCACTGGCGGAGACATAGGGAGTAAGTTGCCAGTTCGCGGCATGCGCCGCCGGCGCCAGCAGGGCACCGAGGAACAGTCCGGCGAGAGGCCTCATCCCCGCGGCGAAGAACGTGCGCCTACTTGCCATAGCTGCCATAGTAACCGTAGTAATAATCGCTGCCAGGCGTGGGGGTGGCCTTGTTGAGCAACAGATTGACCACATCGCAGGACTGAACGTGGTTGATGGCCTCGCGCACCGCATCCTGCGGCGTGCGCTCGGCTTCCACCACCAGCACGATCTGCCCCATATGCGTGGCCAGCACCCCGGCTTCGCTGGTGGCGAGCAGCG
>JAJXXS010000123.1 GCA_021780975.1 Pseudomonadota bacterium | reverse complement strand
GACGGCTTCAGTGGCCATGGCTGTCGGCTCCCGTGAAATCGGCCTCCATGAAACCGGGGTGATCCACTTCCACCATGCCCTCGCGGATGCGCAGCGGATAGCTCTTCAGTTGGCAGCCGGCATTCAGCCCCAGCCCATCGCGCCCATCGAACACCCATTGATGGAGCGGACAGGTCAGCGTCCTGCCATTGAAAAACCCGCGCCGCAGGGGCACCCCCTGATGGGGACAGGCGCCGCCAAAGGCGCGCGGCTCGCTCTCCTCGGGCCACAGGACGATGAAGTCGTGGCCCTGTATTTCAAAGGCCGCCATCTCGCCTTCCAGCAGGCTTTGCTGCCTGCACACTGCACGATATGCCATACGTTTCTCCTGCCAGGGCTCAATCCCCCTCCATGGAGGGATGCAGTATCGCCTCGTCGGGCATGCCGTTCACATTCGCCTCCAGGCTCACGCCGGCGATGAGCGACACGCCCCCGTCCCCCTGGTAGAGCACCACGGCATTGCCGGGGAGTCCGTCCAGGGCTTCCATCAACTCCTTGACCGTCATGGCCCGCCACTCCACGCTGCAGAACGGCTCACGCTGTAGGGTTTGCGACAAACCCCACACGCCATGAAGCCTCGACCAGATCAAGCAGAATGCGTTCCAAGTCGCGCATCAGCCGCGGTGGAAAAGCCTTGCATGGCGGAGGCGACGCGGACCGCGGCGCGCTGGCTGCTACGCATGCTTATTGCTTGCTCCTGTGTTGGGGCCGGCGATCCGGCCCCGCTTTCACCCAGAAAGGATACGCATGACAGACCCATCCACCCCGCTGCGCATGGCCGGCCTCCATGCCCAGCTCGCCTCCGCCGAGGAGATGGCCGCAGCGCTGCGGCGCGCCGCCGAGGTTTTCGCTGAACATCAGGCCGACCCACAGTCCTGCGCAGACGCCAAGGCCAAGCTGGAGAACAATCAGTTGCTCAGCCGCGAGGAGGCGCTGCTCTACGTCATCTGGGAAGAAGCGGACGACGCCGCCATGCTCGAGCTTACCCGCGGCTGGCTGAGCCGCGACGTGGACCTCCGCTTGGAGTTGGCTGCGCAGGAGCGGGCGGCCTGAGCGCTCAGGGAATGCGGTAGCCCTCTTCGCGCAACACCCGCTGCACCGCCGCGCGGCCCAGCATGCGCCGGTAATGCGCGGCGCAGCGGGGGGGCAGCGGCAGCTTGACCTTGTCGGCCCAGAACTCGACGTAGAAAAGCGCCGCGTCGGCGATGGAAAAGGCTCCCGCTGCGTAGCCATCGGCGGGCAGTGTCTGGTTCAGCACCGCGAAGGCCCGGGCCGCACGCTCCCGTCCCTGCGCCTGGACGACTTCGTGGTCGGCCGCGTTGCACGCGAACTGCTCGGGCGTGAAGATGCGTGCGAAGGCCTGGCCGTGGAGCGTGCCCACCGCATAGTCCATCAGCTCGATCACCCGCGCCTGACCTTCGGCATCCTCCGGCACCAGCCCGGCCCGCGGATGGGTGCGCGCCAGCCACCAGGCAATGGCCTGGAATTCCGTCAGCACCGAGCCGTCATTGCGCACCAGCACCGGGATGGTGGACTTGGGATTGAGGGCGACAAAATCCGCCTGCACATGATCGCCGGCCAGCAGGTTCACCAGGTAGACCTCGAAGGTGGCCTCGAGCTCTTCCAGAAGGATATGGATGCCTGTCGAGCACGAGCCAGGAGTCATGTAGAACTTCATCGCTCCCCCATCAGCAGATCGTGGACGTCGAAGGCGAAGCGCCGCCAGGCGTCGCGGAGGTCCGTGCGTATCCGGTTGAGGTAGTCGGCCCCCGGCTGGTGTTCGTCCGGGAAATTGGACATCGCGCAGGAGGTGCGGTTGAAGGCCAGTGCCCGGCCCAGCAATTCTTCGTTGAAGCCTTCGAAGCTGCCGAGGATAGCGCGGGCCAGCGCAGTAGCTTCGCTGGCCGAGGCCACCTGCTGAGTGCCGAGGGACTGCAAATGGGCCAGAGACTCCCCATATACGCCTTGCACCGTGGCGAGCAGGCAGTGGCGCGTGAGGTCCTGGCTGCGATGGTCGGACAGGGCTTGCTTGAGTTGGCCCTCATAGGCTGAAAAGGCCAGGCTGCGCTGCTGCGCCACCCAGGGCGCAAACTCCTCCAGCGCCATTTCCGCATCGGTACGCGCGACGCCTTGTGCCGGTGTCCCGAGCAACTGGGCCTCGATGCGCGCGGCCGCGGCGAGGGCGCCTTCCATATGGCCGCCGCGCGGCGCCGTTTCCGTGCCGCCCAGCAACAGCCTGCCATTCCAGTAAACGGCCGCCAGACGCGGATCGCCCAGTTCCTCGGGCCTCACCATCGGCTGGGCGCGGTCCAGGGCACTGGCCGTGTAGGCTTCGCGCCCCCAAGCCTGGACGTGCGTCTCGCCCTCCTGCGTCTGCGCGCCGAACAACTCGGCGAGCTGATCGTGTATCAGAGCGGGCAGTTGGCCCGCGTCGGGCAGAGGCAACGCCAGGAAGCCTGCCAGCGCCGCGCCACCGCCCCCCTTGCCGCAAGCATCCCAGACCTCGGTAAGCACGGCCTTGTCGTGAGTGACGAAGGCATTG
>JAJXXS010000294.1 GCA_021780975.1 Pseudomonadota bacterium | reverse complement strand
GATCGTCAACCTCGCCAAGGATCTGGCGCGCAACCTGTCGGTCGTCAGCGTGCGCGTGGTGGAGGCCATCCCCGGCCGCCACACCATGGGCCTGGAAATCCCCAACAGCCGGCGCCAGACCGTGCGTCTGTCCGAGATCCTCGGCTCCAAGGCCTACCACGAGACGGCCAGCCCCCTCACGGTGGCGCTCGGCAAGGACATCGCCGGCCACCCCGTGGTGGCGGACCTGGCGCGCATGCCCCATCTGCTGGTGGCGGGCACCACCGGTTCGGGCAAGTCCGTGGGCATCAATGCCATGATCCTGTCACTGGTCTACAAGGCCGGTCCCGACACCGTGCGCCTGATCCTCGTCGATCCCAAGATGCTGGAACTGTCGGTCTACGAGGGCATTCCCCACCTGCTCGCCCCGGTGGTGACGGACATGCGCCAGGCCAGCGCGGCGCTCAACTGGTGCGTGGCGGAGATGGAGCGGCGCTACAAGCTGATGTCCAGCCTGGGCGTGAGGAATCTGGCCAGCTACAACCACAAGGTGCGCGACGCCAAGAAGGCGGGCCAGCCGCTCACCCATCCCTACAGCCTGACACCGGACAACCCCGAGCCGCTGGAGCCGCTGCCCCTCATCGTGGTGGTCATCGACGAGTTGGCGGACATGATGATGGTGGTGGGCAAGAAGGTCGAGGAGCTCATCGCGCGCCTGGCGCAGAAGGCGCGCGCCGCCGGCATCCACCTGATACTCGCCACCCAGCGGCCGTCGGTGGACGTGATCACCGGCCTCATCAAGGCCAACATTCCGACGCGCATCGCCTTCCAGGTGTCGAGCAAGATCGATTCGCGCACCATCCTCGACCAGATGGGCGCGGAAGCCCTGCTGGGCCAGGGCGACATGCTCTATCTGCCGCCCGGCAGCGGTCTGCCGCAGCGCGTGCACGGCGCCTACGTGGCCGACGAGGAAGTGCACCGCGTGGTGGAACATCTCAAGACTCTGGGCGAGCCCGACTACGTCGAAGGCATCCTCGACGTGCCCGAGGAGGGCGGCGAGGGCGAGGGACTGGAGGGCGGCGATGCCGAGGCCGACCCGCTTTACGACCAGGCCGTGGAAATCGTCCTCAAGACCCGGCGCGCCTCCATTTCCGCCGTGCAGCGCCATTTGCGCATAGGTTACAACCGCGCCGCGCGCCTCATCGAGGCCATGGAAAAGGCCGGGCTGGTGTCGGCCATGCAGAGCAACGGCAACCGCGACGTCCTCGCGCCGCAGCGCGATTAGGGCGTCGCCCTGCCGCCGTTCGGTCAGACGGGTTCAGGCCGCTGCATGCCACACGGCGCAGTTGCGCCCGGCCTTCTTGGCGCCATACAAGGCCCGGTCGGCACGTTCCATGAGCTGCTCCAGGCGGTCGCCTACGCGATAGGCGGTGGTGCCTATGCTCACGCTCACGCCAAAATTCTCCCCCCCGTGCGCGAAGGGCAGGGCGTGCACCTGCGCACAGATGCGTTCTGCCACTGCCATGGCATCGCGTTTGTCGGCTTCCAGCAGCGCGATGCAGAATTCCTCGCCGCCGAGGCGGCCGAACAGGTCGGTGTCGCGCAATTCCTGTTGCACCGCCTGCACCGCGCGCACGAGTACTTCGTCGCCCATGGCGTGACCGTAGCGGTCGTTGACGTTCTTGAAATGGTCCATGTCCAGGAGGAGGAGGGCCAGGCCGCCGCCATAGCGCTCGCAGCGGCTCAAGGCGTCCTGGGCCTGGCCGAGAAAGGCGCGGCGGTTGGCGACGCCGGTGAGCGAATCGGTCGTAGCCAGCCGCATCAGCTCGCGCTCCAGCATCTTGCGCTCGGTGATGTCGCGGTAGACGCCCTCTACCCCGGAGAACTCCCCTCTGGCGTCGTACAGGGCGCGCGTATTGATGGAGATGTCGATGATGCGGCCGTCCTTGCGCACCATCTGCCCGGGAAAGTCGACCACCTCGCCTTGTTCCTGCAGCGCCCGCTTGAGGCCGTCGCGGTCCTCGGGACTGGGGTAGAAAAGCTCGGCCTGCTTGCCGACGATTTCCTCGGGCTCGTAACCCAGCACCTTGCGCACGCCGGGCCCCACCATCAGCACGATGCCGTTCCGGTCCGTGCGGTAATACACATCCGACATGTTCTCGAACAGGCGGCGGAAATTTTCCTCGCTTTCGCGCAGCTTCGCTTCCATGGCCGAGCGCGCGCTCAGATCGATAGCGACGGTGATGTAGGCGTCTATCCCTTGGTAGCTGAAAAGCATGCTGGTCATGCCCAGCACGCGCAGGTTGCGTTGGCAGGTGACGACGCGGATCTCCGCCGGGGCGTTGGGGCGATGGTCGGGCGTAATGTCGCCCAGGCGTTCGCGCACGCGCGCCTGGTCGAGGGGATGGGCAAATTCCATGATGGGGTGGCCGACGACGCTCGCTTCGCTGGGGGCGTCGAGCATCGCCAGGGCGGCGGGGTTGGCGGCAAGAATCTGTCCTTCGGAATGGAGGATGACCCCCGCCGGGAGCAGGTCAAAAATGCGCCGGAAGAGGGCGTCCGAGGTTGCCAGCGCATCTTGCAGGATTTTCAGGGAAGCAAACGCCA
>JAJXXS010000149.1 GCA_021780975.1 Pseudomonadota bacterium | reverse complement strand
AGCACCAGCAGCAGGCCGCTCACGCGGTGCAGCAGCGACAGCCAGGCCATGGGCGAAAGATACAGACGCAGGGGATCGAGATAGACGGGAGCGGGCTTGGCCATGGCGCAAGTTTACAGGGCCGCGCGCAAACCGTCCCAGGCCAGCTTCGCGCCGATGACGAGGGTGATGACCTCGAACGAACGCTTGATCCAGACATTGCCCTTGACGATGGCCCAGTGGCTGCCGGCATAGCCGCCCAAGAGCGAGCCCAGCAGCAAGGCCGGCATCCAGCCCCAGGCGACGTGCCCCAGAGTGCCCAGCACCAGCGCCCCGGCGCCGTTCCACGCCAGCCCGCACAGCACCAGCGTATAGGCCACCGCGCGCTTGTAGTCGAGGCCGAAATGGCGCACCAGCCAGAGCGTGAGGAAGAGGCCCGTGCCCGAGGTGATCGAGCCGTTGAGAAAGCCGATGACGAACAGGCCCGTGGCGCCCCGCGCCAGTCCCGCGCCCTGCCAGTTGCGCGGCGCATGCTCCATGCCCAGGCTGGGCCGGAACACCGAGTAGATCCCCAGCCCCAGGGTCAGCACGCCGAGCGCGAATTCCGCCGCCTGCGCCGGCACCTGCAGGATGAACGAGGCGCCCAGCACCACGCCGGGCAGGCCGGCCGCCAGGATCACCAGCGACTCGCGCCGGGCCAGATGCGATTCCTTCAGATGGCGCAGCGTGGCGCCCAGCCCCAGCGCCACGGTCGCCACCTTGTGCGTGGCGAGCGCCACGCCGAACGGCAGCCCCAGGAAGATCAGCATGGGAAACTGGATCAGCCCGGCGCCGCCGCCGGACAGCGCGGAAAACCAGTTGGCGGCGAAGGAGGCGAGGAACAGAACGAACTGTTCCGCCGCGCTCATGACCCGGTGATGCCGGTCTCCGCGGCGATGCGGGCGTAGAAGAGGTTGAGGTTCTCCGCGTGCACGCGGGCGATGAGCTGGTCGGCCTTGTCGGCCGGCAGGAAGAATTCCACCATCACCGGCAAGTCCCCGGCCAGTTCGAAGAAGCCGGCGTCGTGATGGGTGTGGTGCCGCCCGTAGCCGGCCAGGGCGCGGAACACCGTGCCGCCCGCCACGCCCAGCTGCTTGGCCGCGTCGAGCAGCCAGTCATAGGCCGGCATGCCGTGATGGCGCTGCCCTTCGCTGACGTACAGCCGCAAATAGATCTGGTTCATTTGAATGCCCGCAAAGTCGCCAAGCCCGCCACCGTGCCCAGCAGGGAGCCAGCGAGGTGCAGACCGATCTGCGCCACGCCCCAACCCCACAGGCCGCGGGAAAAATTGGTCACCACTTCCGCAGAAAAGGTGGAGAAGGTGGTGAAGCCGCCGAGAAACCCGGTGATGGCGAACAGCCGATACTCGGGCGGGATGCCCGGGTGGGCCGCGAAATAGGCGATCGCCAGGCCGATGCCGTAGCCGCCCAGCACGTTGACCGCGAGCGTCCCTAGGGGAACCACCGGGAACACCGGGTTAAGCAGGAGACCGAACCACCAGCGCGCCAGGGCCCCCAGGGCGGCTCCCGCCGCCACGGCCAACGCGCCCGTCATCGCCTGTGTTCCGGGCAGGATGCGCCGACCAGGCGGGAAGTTGCGCGCGACATTGTCATTGTTGTGCCCATCATGGAAATCAGAATTCGACGGTTTCCTTAATGATACCCGTCAAAAGCTCGTTGATGCGCTCTAGCACCTTCTCCAGCTTGGGGTTCTTGGTCGGCCCCAGCTTGCGGTAGGCGAGGTAGATGGTCTTGGGATCCTGCGGCAGATTGTAGATGGCGATGCTGTACGGGCACATGACGATGGCGTGCGGGTCGGCTTCCATCATCGCGCGGGAAAGGTCCGCGCTGCAGAACTCGAACTGCTCCGCCTGGCCGAAAACCCGGGTGGTGCGGCCCACCGCCGGGCCGGTGCGCTCCAGCATGTCGCCGATCAGATTGCTGTGGTTGATCTTGAGTCCCTTGCCCTCGATGCTGGCCACCAGCAGGGTCTTCACCTCCGTGAAATTGCCATGCGTCTTGAAGACGACGCTGAAATCATCGGCACGGGCCGCCAGGGCAAGCAGCCCCAGCAGCATCCCCAACAACACACTGGCGCAGCGCATGACAGCCTCCCGGCGGAAGTGGAACCATGCCTGCAACTTAGCAACAAGGCGGCCCCCGGGCAATGATTTGATAGACTGCCCGCATGCCTCAACTGCACCTGCACGGCCGCCTGTGGCTCACCCTGGACGGCAAGAATTTTCTCGGCCGCGGCCGCGTCGAACTGCTCGAACGCATCCGCGCCACCGGCTCCATCTCGCAGGCGGCGCGCGCCATGAAGATGAGCTACAAGGCCGCCTGGGATGCCGTGGATGCCATGGGCAACGCCTGGGGTCGTCCCCTGGTGGCGAGCGCCACCGGCGGCAAGGGCGGCGGCGGCACCCAGCTCACCAAGGACGCCGAAACTCTCATCGCCGCCTTCCGCCGCTGGGAGGAAGAACATCGGCGCTTTCTGGAAAGCCTGGCCCACACCGGCCCGCTGCCGACGGATGGCGACAAAAGCGCGGCGCGCTCTTGACCAACGCGCCCT
>JAJXXS010000185.1 GCA_021780975.1 Pseudomonadota bacterium | reverse complement strand
GCGCATGGCCTGCCACTGCAGCGTGGTTTTCACGCCGAACAGGCGGTCCGTCTGCGCATTGACCACGCCCAGGGGATCGGTCAGGAACAGGATGGCCTTGTCTGTCCAGCCGAGTTCTCCGGGCTGGTCGCGGATGCGTCGGCGCAGGGGGGAGACGAGGTAGTGGCCGACGAGAAAACCCGCCACGGGGGTCACCACCAGATCCTGGGCAGAAACGGGTTCGGCCAGCGCTTCCGCGCCGTATTCGTAGAGCGCCGACAATAGCGCCGAATACCAGAATGACTGAGCCTGGTCCAATCCGCGTTCGCGCGCCCGGATGTAGTAGGCGCTACCCCAATAGGGATGCAGGATGTAATTGATCCACCAGCGGTCCTTGTCCCACACCGGACGGCTCACATTGTGGCGCCATTTGGCGAAGCTGTAATTGCGCTTCTGTTCGCGGTCCCAGCCGGAGATGCTCTCGGGCGCGACGTACAGCACGGCGATGGCGGCAAACTGGTAGCCGAGAAAATAGGCGGTGTCGCGCCCGACCCCGCGCCAGTCTGGCCGGCTGGGCGGAACGCCCCGCCAGGCGTATCCATAAGGATGCGCAGCGGCCTCTTCGTGCTGCGTCGAGTCGTGGGTAAGGAAATGCGCGTAGGGCGCCAACGGGGAGTATGGGTCCCAGGCTGCATCAGGCATGACGGTAGGATCGACATCGATCATGCGGTCCGCCGCTGCCGCGCAGGGGCCGCACAAAACGCCGGCGAGGCCGAGGGCGACGCTGCAGCAAGCTCGGAGGATCCAGCCAGCGTGCGCCCTCACGATGGTGCTTGCTATGGGTTGTTCAGGTGCCCGCTACCAAGTTCGGCGCCAGCCGTCTCGGCTGCGTTAGCAGTGGACGGAGCCGCCATGGAGGTGGCGGAGATGCGCCGCGGCACCATGTTCTCGTCCAGCAGCCGCTCGATGCGCGCAAACACTTCAAAGCGCGAGAACGGCTTTTTCATGAAATCATCCGCGCCCGTGCGGCTGCCGAAGAACAACTCGGTGGCCTGCTCGTTGCCGCTGATCATGATGACAGGAATGTGCGCCGTGGCCGGATCCTTGCGCAGGGCGCGCAGCGCGGCAAATCCGTTGGCGCCGGGCAGAACGATGTCGAGGAAGATCAGATCGGGGACTTCTTCCCGCGCGAGAGTGATCCCGGCTTCCGCGTTGAGCGCCTCGAAGGTGATGAAGCCTGCCGATCGCAATATTTTCTTGAGCGCAAAGACGATGGTGGGCGAATCGTCGATGATTAGGGCGCGGGTTTCGTCGCGTGCATTGCGCCGCTTGTTTTTCCGGCGCTCCTCCCTTGCGGGCGCCTCGGGCGCTGCAGTCGCGCCTGTTTCGAGTTCGGCTTGTGCCAGGGTGTCGGTTTTTCCAAAGGCAAAAGTCGACCGCAGCTTATCCAGTATCCCCACAACCATCCCCTCCCCAATAGGCGCCAAGCTTAACCTGTAGCGAGTTTAATCATCTTTTGGCTTAAGGGGGCACACCCCCGCAAGGCCGGCATCATGTCCACCTGGCGGATGGCATGCCGGACCGAGCCCGACCTGGCCCGAGGTTCGGGTAGCGGAATACCCGATTGTTTATGTCAGGAATTGGCCTACAAAGAGTAATTCATGAGCCAGCGCTCGCCGTCTTCGGCTCATGCCAGACACTCCAGAGGGACTCATCATGCGCAACGTACATATCGATTATCGTGGCCCGGAGCGCGGCTTCATGGCCGCCAGCCTTCTTGCGAAAGAAGCCGCGAAGGAAAACAAGATGCAGGAGCCGACCATCATGGCCTGGCATCAAAACAGCAAGCTGGGGACGACCCCGCACTACGAAGGTGCCGACCCGGAAACCTGGTGGGAAAAATATGGCGAAGGCAACGGCGGCCGGCTGGAAGTCAGCGTGGGCGACGATTACCAGTTCATCCTGATGGATACGCGAGTCTATGAAACCGTGGGCGAGATGCCGCTGCGCAACCTCACGGATAGCCATGGCAACGAGTACCTGTGTTACACGCCCATGCAGGGCAAGGACTCCTCGGTACCCAAGCAGGAAGCCTGCACCCTGCTCGATGGCTGGATGGCCGATCAATACTGAAGCCTGCCCAGGACGCCGACCTGCCGCGTGCCGGCGTCAGGTCTTGCGGAGGACGCCGAGTCTGCCTGCATGAAGATCAGCAGCACGGCACGGGCGAACGCGACGATGAAGCGCGCGATACCCCTAACGCCCGAAGCCCAGCATGCCGGCGAGCCAGAAACCGGGCACCGAGCTCACCATGTCCACGCTGGCAGTCCACCCCAACCCGCTCGCAATCGGTCATCCACCGGGCATCCTCGCCCCCGCCGCCTAATTCCGCTCACGGTCATCATGGCCGCGATCCTGCCCCCTGCCATCGCGATTCTTGAATCTGATCTCCCGGGGGTAGCGATCCCTCGGCAAAGCCTGCCAGGGCCCCGATCTTTCGCGCGCATAGCTCCAACGCTGATCGTGGTAGTAATAGTAAAACCCGCTGTGATAGTAGTAGGGCTCCACGCCCAATTCCACGACCAGTGGCAACGCGGGGGCCACCACATAACC
>JAJXXS010000347.1 GCA_021780975.1 Pseudomonadota bacterium | reverse complement strand
GGCGCCCTCGGATTACCCGGAGATGGCTGAATTTCTCGTCGAACTCGGCATCGATTCCATGAGCCTCAACCCCGATACCGTGATCGCCACCACGCGCCGAGTGCTGGAATTGGAAAAGCGCCTGGGGCGACCATTGCGCGCGAGCGACCCTCGCTGATGGGCACCCTCATCCTGTTGCGCCATGGCGAATCGACGTGGAATCGCCAGAACCGCTTCACCGGCTGGGTGGATGTGTCCTTAAGCCCGGACGGCATGGCGCAAGCGGCGCGCGCCGGCGAACTGCTGCAGGATGTGCGCCTGGACGTGGTTTACACGTCGACGCTGCTGCGCGCCCAGGACACGACCTACGAAGTGCTCAAGCGCAATCGCCACTGCCCTCACTATCTGCGCGTCCACGAGGCGGATAGGCCCTGGTACGCGCATTTCACCCCTCAGCCTGAGGATTGCGACGAGTTGCTTGTCCATGTGTCGGAAAGCCTCAACGAACGCTACTACGGCGACCTGCAAGGATTGAACAAGGAGGATGCCGCCAAGCGCTTTGGCGCAGAACAGGTGCACTCCTGGCGGCGCAGCTACGACATCGCCCCGCCCGGCGGCGAAAGCTTGAAGGCCACAGCCGAACGCGTGCTGCCTTATTACCGGGAACACATCGTGCCGCGCCTCTTGGCCGGCCAATGCGTGCTGGTTTCGGCCCATGGCAATTCACTGCGCGCCCTGGCGATGGATATCGAGGCGCTGTCGCCGGAGCAGATCGCCGCCTACGAACTGGCGACCGGCGCGCCCCATGTTTATCGCCTGGATGCGGGCATGCATCTGCAGGGCAAGGAGATCCTCGCCCCCTGAGCAAGGAGGCCATTCCCCGCCCCGCGAGGGCGGACGCGCGCCCGTGTTAAACTTCCAATGGTCAGCAGGGGGGCGCAGAGGGGGTTTGCGGTCGCTGGCTTAAGGAACCCCGGAGTTTTTGGTCCTGACCCGCGCGCCCGACCATTTTGCGTGCTGCGCAGCATTGTTCCGGAAGTCGCTCGCCAAGTTCCCCGCGTCCCAGACCAGAGCCTTTGGTTACGGCGATGTTTTTGATTAACCGAATGATTTTATGAAGTTGCGAGAGTGGCGGAATTGGTAGACGCACTGGATTTAGGTTCCAGCGCCGCAAGGCGTGGGGGTTCGAGTCCCCCCTTTCGCACCAGGGCTATTTTGCTAAAACCAGGAATATTTTCATGACACCCCAACTCGAAGTTTTGAGCACCCTTGAGCGCCGCATGGAGTTGGCGCTTCCTTCCGCGGTGGTTGCCTCGGAGGTAGACAGCCGCCTCAAGCGCCTGGCGAAGCGCACGCGCGTGGACGGTTTTCGCCCTGGCAAGGCGCCGCTTGCCGTGGTGGCGCGCCTGCACGGCGCGGAGGTGCATCAGGAAGTGATCGGCGGGGTTCTGCAGCAAAAATTCGGCGAAGCGGTCGCCGAGCATCAACTCAAGGTGGCAGGTTATCCCCGCTTCGAGGGCAAGCCCGCGGAGGGGAGCGATGAAATCATTTTTTCCGCCACGTTCGAGGTGTATCCGGAAGTCAAGCTGGGCGACCCGGCTGAACTTTCCATCCAACGCCCGGTGATCACCATAGGCGAGGCGGAGGTGGACAAGACGCTGGAAATTCTGCGCAAACAGCGCCGCGAGTTCGTCGCTGTGGAGAGGGCCGCGCAAGACGGCGACATGGTCAAGCTGGATTTCTCCGGCACCCTGTATGGTCAGCCTTTCAGGGGCGGGGAAGGCAAGGATTACACGGTGATCGTGGGGGAGGGCCGCTTGCTGAAGGAGTTCGAGGACAATCTGCAGGGGTTGTCTGCGGGCCAGGAAAAAACCTTTGCAGTGACCTTCCCGGAAGACTACCAGGCCAAGGAACTGGCAGGGAAGACGGTGAGCTTCGCGGTCAGGGTCACGCAGGTTTCCGCCCCCCAGCTGCCAGCCATCGACGCTGATTTTGCGCGTGCGCTTGGCGTGGAGGACGGCGATGTCGCCAAGCTGCGGGAAGAGATCAAAGGCAACCTGCAGCGCGAAGTTAGACGCCGCGTCATGGGTCGCCTCAAGGAGCAAGTCATGTCCCAGCTGGCCGAGAAGAGCGAACTGGAACTTCCCAACTCGCTGGTGGGTCTCGAAATAGAGCGTCTGGCCGATCTCGCCCGCAATGATCTCGCGTCCCAGGGCATGGATGTCAAGCAAATGAAGTTCACTGCCGATATGTTTGAGGAGCAGGCCAAACGCCGTGTACGTCTCGGGCTGATCCTGGCGGAACTGATCAAGGTCCACGGATTGACGGTGAAACCCGAGCAAGTGCGCGCTCTGGTGGAGGAGGCGGCGGAGAGCTACGAAGACCCTACGGAGGTGGTGGATTGGTACTACGCGCAGCCTTCCCGCCTGCAGGAAATGGAGTCCCTGGCCCTGGAAGAGAATGTGGTAGCATGGGTCATGGAAAAGGCCAAAGTGGAAGACGTGGCAACAGCCTTTGACGAGTTGATGGGACGCGGGTGATGAGAGTGGGAAGAGTGGGCGAGAACTGGGAGCCGCAGGGTCTTGGGCTGGTGCCCATGGTGGTGGAGCAGAGCGGTCGTGGCGAGCGCG
>JAJXXS010000087.1 GCA_021780975.1 Pseudomonadota bacterium | reverse complement strand
CCTGCCTACCCGCAGCGGGCAGCCAGTCCAGGGCTGCTCGATGCCTATAAGGAGCAACTCAAGCTCTGGCTCAAAGCCGACAGTCACCGCGGCAAACGCGAGCGCCGCACCGTGGGTGCCTATTTCGAGTCCATCCGCGCCATGGGTTTTACCGGGAGCAAGAACCTGGTCTACGACTACTGCAGGACCTGGAAACAGGAGCAGGACAACGCGCCACGACACGCGGGGTTCATTCCGCTGAGCTTTGAGATGGGCGAAGCGTTCCAGTTTGACTGGAGCTGTGAGTACGTGGTGATTGCGGGGCTGCGCAGGCGCCTGGAGGTGGCGCACACCAAACTGGCCGCCAGTCGGGCCTACCTGCTGGTGGCGTACTTCACCCAATCCCACGAAATGCTGTTTGATGCCCATACCCGGGCCTTCGAATTGTTTGGAGGGGTTCCCAAGCGCGGGATTTACGACAACATGCGCACTGCCGTGGACAAGGTCGGCAAAGGCAAGGAGCGCAGCGTCAACGCCCGGTTTGAATCCATGACGGGGCATTACCTGTTCGAGGCCGAATTCTGCAACCGTGCCGCGGGCTGGGAGAAAGGCCGGGTGGAGAAGAACGTGCAGGACAGGCGCCGCCACATCTGGCGTGAAGCGGCCGAGAAGCGCTGGGTCAGTCTGGCTGAACTCAACACCTGGCTGGTTCAAGCCTGCCAGGATAGTTGGAGCGAACTGCCCCATCCCGATTGGCCGGAGCTGACGGTCGCCGAAGTCTTGCAGGATGAGCGCACACGCCTGATGCGCCTGCCCAAACCGTTTGATGGGTACGTCGAGCAGCCTGCCCGTGTGACGGCAACATCACTGATCCACTTCCAGGGCAACCGCTACAGCGTTCCGTGCGAATGGGTGAATTCGGTGGTCAGCCTGCGCGCCTACCCCGAGTTCGTGCGGGTCGTCAGCGTGCATGGCGAAGTGGTGGATCTGCCGCGCAGCTTTGAGCGGGGCCAGACCTTCTACGACTGGCAGCACTACATCAGCCTGATTGAGCGCAAACCGGGCGCGCTGCGCAACGGGGCACCATTCAAGACCATGCCCGAGCCTTTGCAGGAGTTGCAGCGCCAGTTGCTCAAGAACCCAGGCGGTGACCGGGTGATGGCGCAGGTCCTGAGTGCCGTGCCACTGCACGGGCTGCAATCCGTGTTGGCCGCCATCCAGATGGCCTTGCAGGCCGGGCGTGTCAGTGCCGAACATGTCATCAACACTCTGGCCCACCTCAAGGACCAGTCACGCCCCGCAGTCAGCGGCGCGGTCACGACACCCTTGACGCTGCGAAACCCACCGCTGGCCAATGTGCTGCGCTACGACAGTCTACGAAGCAGTGACATGGAGGTCGGCCATGTCGAATGACATCGTGACTGCCCTGAAGGGGCTCAGTTTGCACGGCATGGCCAGTGCGTGGCCGGAAGTGTTGGGTACTGCGCGCATCAAGACGCTGGATCATGAGACCGTGCTGCACCAACTTCTCAAGGCCGAAGCAGCACAGCGGGAGGTGCGCTCCATGGCCTACCAAATGCGCGTGGCACGCTTCCAGTCCCACCGGGACCTTGCCGGGTTTGACTTCACCCAAGCAGGTGTCGACGAAGGCTTGATTCGAGACTTGCATCAGATGAAGTTCCTGGAGTCGGCGCACAACGTGGTGTTCATTGGCGGGCCGGGTACAGGCAAGACGCATCTGGCGACCAGTTTGGGGGTTGAGGCGATCCGCAGGCATGGCAAGCGGGTGCGCTTCTTCTCCACCGTGGAGCTGGTCAATGCGCTGGAGTTGGAAAAGGCGCAGGGCAAATCAGGTCAACTGGCGTACCGGCTGATGTATGTGGACATGGTGATCCTCGATGAAATGGGATACCTGCCCTTTACCCAGTCTGGTGGAGCGTTGCTGTTTCACCTGCTGTCCAAGCTGTATGAACGCACCAGCGTGGTGATCACCACCAACCTGAGCTTCTCGGAGTGGGCCAATGTGTTTGGGGATCCAAAGATGACGACGGCGCTACTGGACCGACTGACCCATCACTGTCACATCGTGGAAACTGGCAACGAGAGTTGGAGGTTCAAGAATTCCAGCGCGCTGGCGCGTCCATCACGCAAGATCAGCAAAACCAAAACCCAGAAAGGAGACGCCCAAGAAGTAGACTTATCCACAATCGAATAGCCCAAAATACCTTTAACCGAGTGGCTCACTATTCGATTGGAATCTGGCTCAGTTTGTCTCTGGAATCAACAACCAAACTGATTAGAGCCACGACCACCATATATGCTGCCACCAACGACGGATCGCCATTCCCGGCATCGATTAGAGCGGTGGCGATCAGCGGCGTGAGTCCGCTGGCGAAGATGCCGGAGAACTGATAGGCAAAGGACACCCCGGTATAGCGCACATTGGCGTCGAACTGGCTGGCGAACAGTGATGATTCAGGTCCGTACACCATTGGATAGGCAAATGAAAACGGAACGATAACCGCTAGCATGACCACGATGGGGTCGTGGGCACCGTAGTGATTCATGACCCAGAACGCACCGACGCTGGCTACAGCGATGAACACCGTGCCGAAGGCAAAGATGCGCTTGAGCCC
>JAJXXS010000384.1 GCA_021780975.1 Pseudomonadota bacterium | reverse complement strand
CTCCGTCGTGAAACGCGGCGAGGCCACGGGAGTCGTGGTTGCCACGGGCAAGAACAGCTATTTCGGCAAGACCGCCGAACTGGTGAAGATCGCCAAGACCAAGAGCAATCTGTCGACGCTGATCTTCCGGATCGTCAAATACCTCATCTATCTGGACATCGCCCTGGCGGCGGTGTTCATGGGTTATGTGGCGCTGGTGGATCTGCACGTGCTGCCGGGAGGCCCCATCTCCATCATCTCCGCCATCGTCTTCGTCATCGTCATCCTCATCGCTGCCATCCCCATCGCGTTGCCGGCGACGTACACGCTGTCCACCGCGCTCGGCGCGCTGCAGCTCTCCAAGCTGGGGGTGCTGACCACCAAGCTCTCCGCCATCGAAGAATCGGCGGCGATGACGGTGCTATGCTCGGACAAGACCGGCACGCTCACGGAAAACAAGGTCGTGCTGGAAGACGTCACCCCGGTGGAAGGCGTGCCGCGTGACCGGCTGTTGCAATATGGGGTGATGGCGAGCGACCGGCGCAGCCAGGATGCGCTGGACGATGCCATCTTCAAGGTGGCTGACGCGGGCGGCGTGAAAGAGATGGGGGAGCGGCAGTCTTTCACCCCCTTCGACCCGGCCACCAAGCGCACGGAGAGCGCCTACAGCGTGAACGGCCAGGACGTGCAGATCTACAAGGGGCAGCCGCGCACGATCTGGGATCTCACCCAGCAGGGCGGGGCGGCCGCCGCCTACCCCTACGAGGAAATGGAAAAGCAGCTCGCCTCGAAAGGCGAGCGGGTGCTGGCGGTCGCCGCCAAAGAAGCGGGGAAATTCAGCTTCCTTGGTTTCCTCGGTTTCATGGACCCAGAACGCGCCGACTCCAAGCCCTTGGTCGAAGAGCTGCGCTCCCTGGGCATCCGCGTGATCATGCTCACCGGCGACACTGCGATCACGGCGCGCACCATCGCCAAGCGCCTGGGCATAGGCGAGCGCGTGTGCGAGCGGACTCAGTTGCTGGAACTGAGCAAGACCCCCGAGGGGCAGAAAACGCTCGCCGATTACGATGCCTTCGGCGGCATCTACCCGGAGGACAAGTACAACATCGTCCGCGCACTGCAGGGCGGCGGCTACATCGCCGGCATGACAGGCGACGGGGTGAACGATGCGCCCGCGCTCAAGGCGGCGGAGGTCGGCATCGCCGTGGCCGGCGCGACCGACGTGGCGAAGGCGGCTGCGAGCGTGGTGCTGACCGAGCCAGGGCTGGCGGACATCGTCGCTGCCATCAAGACCAGCCGGGAAATCTTTCAGCGCATGGCGACCTGGATCCTCAACAAGATCGCCAAAACCATCGAGATCTCCTTCTTCACCATCCTGGGGGTGATTTTCACCAAATCCTTCATCATCACCCCCATGCTGGTGATATTGCTGCTCTTCACCAATGATTTCGTGACCATGTCGATCTCGACCGACAACGTGAAATACTCGAAAGAGCCCAATCACTGGAACGTGAAGAACATGCTCATGGGCGCCGTGCCCATGGGCTTGTTCCAATTGCTGTTCTCCTTCGGAGCCCTGATTTACCTTGAGAAGATCAACCCGCTGCCGCTCGGCCAGATCCAGACCATCGTGTTCCTCATCATGGTCTTCACGGGCCTGGGCATGCTCTATCTGGTGAGAACCGGCGGTCCCGTCTACAGCACGAAGCCCTCGAAATACATGCTCATGGCGACGATTGCGGACGTTGTCGTCGTGTCCCTGATGGCGGGCTTCGGCATCCTCATGCATCAGGTTCCATTCACCTCCGTCGCCTACCTGCTGGGCATCACCGTGGTCTATTTGTTCCTCGTTGACCTTGTGAAGATCCCGCTGTTCAGGAAGTTTGCCGTGAGACCGTAGCAAGAGAGCCCTCGTGTACGCAGGCGAACGCTTCAACGGCTACAGCCATCTGCTCGGCGCCATTCTGGCGGTGTGCGGGCTGGTGCTGCTGGTGGTGTCCGCCAGCCTGCACGGCGACGCCTGGAGCATCGTCGCGGTCAGCGTCTACGGCGCGACCCTGGTGCTGCTGTACACCGTGTCCACGCTCTACCACAGCCTGAAGGGGCCGGCCAAACGGGTTTTCCAGCGCCTCGATCACTGCGCCATCTACCTGCTGATCGCTGGCAGCTACACGCCCTTTGCCCTGGTGAGTTTGCGCGGGCCCTGGGGCTGGACCCTGTTCGGCGTGAACTGGGGCTTGGCGCTCATCGGCATCGTGCAGGAACTGTGGCTGGGCACGCGCACGCGGCGCTATTCCATGCTGATCTATCTGCTGATGGGCTGGCTGGCCCTGATTGCGCTACACCCGCTGATGGCCGTGCTGCCCACGGCAGCTCTGGCCTGGCTGGCGGCGGGCGGCCTGCTCTACACCGCCGGGATCGTCTTTTACCTCCTGGACGAGCGCGTGCGCCATTTTCACGGCATCTGGCACCTGTTCGTGCTGGGCGGCAGCGCCTGCCAGTACGTCAGCATCTTCCGCTATCTGACCTGAGGCTGCTCAGAAATTCCCCGCGGGCCGCGCGCGCTCCAGCATCTCATTCCATGCCTGTATCGCTTCAGCGCGCAGTTGCGCCTCGTCGGCATCGGCGGGGCCCGTGACCCTGGGCCCCAGTTGTCCGCACACCGGGCACTCCACCCAGCAGACCATGCCGAGGCCACCCTCCGGCAGCGACCGCTGTTCCAGCTTCACGTCGGGCCGGGCGCCGCAGAGACAATTTCTCGCTGTCATGAAACATCCTTTTCGTTTGGTTGGCACGCCCTTAAGCCGCACGCAAGCGAAGTGCCTGCCGTTGGAAAAAACCCGTCCTCATGCGGAACCGCAGTCATATTACGCGGTCGTGACATTGACCACCATGCAGACATGGTTTTTCGCGCATGGTGTCTTGACGACTTGGACTTGGTATAAGGAGCAGGTTTCATGACCCTGGATCAACCCACCGCGGATTTCGAATCCCTCATCGCGGAATTCAAGCACCTGCTGTCTCTGATCCCGGACAGCCAGGGCAGTCTCAAACAGATGGTTTCCCGCCTGGAGAGGGAAAAAAGCCGCGGCACCACCCTCTGCGATCTGCGCTCGCTCCTGCAGGAAACGGCGGCGAAATTCAAAAACGAGTTGCTGCAAGTTTCCTTCATCCCCTCCAGGCGTAGATTCGACGAGCCGCGGCACCGCATCGACAACTGTTGCGCCCAGCAGAACCAGCGAGAGATCACGGACCGCTTGCACGCCTCCAAGCCCTGAGGCACGCATCCCGCGCGCAGTTAGTTCACAGGGCAGGCGCAGCCGCCGGCCGGCAATACCCTCAAAGCTCGCGCAAGACGGCCAGCGGGCTGCTCTGCACCACGCGCCGCGTGCCCCACAGCCCGGCCACGCCGACCAGCAGCGCGCCCAGCGGCGGCAGCAGAATCCAGAGCTGCCATTTGAGCCGGAATTCGAGGTGGAACACGCGCGTGTACAGCAGCCAGGCGATGAACTCCGTGCCCGCGGCGGCAAACACGCCCGCCAGCAAGCCCAGCAGGGCATATTCCGCCAACTGCCCGGCGCGCAGCTGGTAGCGGCTGGCGCCCAGGGTGCGCAGCAGCGCGCCTTCGTACAGGCGCTCGTCCAGCGTCGACTGCAGCGCGGCGAACAGCACGGCGAAGCTCGCCGCCAGCACCAGCACCAGCATGTATTCCACTGCCACCGTCACCTGGCCGAGGATGCGCCGCACCTGGCCCATGATGCGGTCCAGGTCGATGAGGGTGACGGCAGGAAAGCGCTGCACCATGGGTGCCAGCAGCGCGCGCTCGCCGGCGGGCAGGTAGAAGCTGGTCATGTAGGTCGCCGGAAAACGCTCCAGCGTGCCGGGCGGGAACAGCATGAAGAAATTGGGCTTGAAGCTGTCCCACTGCACCGCGCGCAGGCTCGCCACACGCGCCTGCAGCAGCTGGCCGCCGGCGAAGCTGAAGCTGAGCGCATCGCCCAGGCGAATGCCCAGGCGCCGGGCGATGCCCTGCTCCACCGACACCTGCGCCACGCCGCGATCCTCCGGACGCCACCAGCGCCCGGCGACGACGCGGTTGTCCGGCGGCAGGCTCTCGCTCCAGCTCAGGTTCAGTTCGCGGCGCAGGTCTTCGTCGCCGTTGCGCTGCGCACGCTCGGCCAAGGCCACGCCGTTCACCGCCGCGAGCCGGCCGCGCACCACGGGATAGACGTGCGCGCTGGCGATGCGATGATCGTCCAGGAAGGCGCGGAATCCGCTCACCTGATCGGGCAGGATGTTGATGACGAAATAATTGGGCGCCTGCGCCGGCAGCTGCGCGCGCCAGGTGTCGAGCAGGTCGCTGCGCAGCAGGGCGATCATGGCCATGGCCAGCAGCACCAGGCCGAAGGTGAGGATCTGCCCGACCGCCAGCCAGGGGCGGCGCCATACGCGGTTGAGTCCCCAGCGCCACGAGGCGCCGACGCCGCGCGCCAGCACGCGGCTCGCGCGCAGCAGCGCCCAGGCCAGGACGCCGAACGCCAGCAGCGACAGGAGGGCCCCGCCCAGCACGCTCAAGGTCAGCGCGACGCTGCCGGTGTAGCGCCACAGCAGCAGAGTCATGGCGGCGCCGGCCGCGCCATGGACCAGCCAGGCGCGCAGTGGCAGCGGCGTCAACTCACGGCGCAGCACGCGCAGCGCGGACACGTTGCGCAGGCGCAGCACGGGCGGCAGGGCGAAGCCCGCGAGCACCAGCAGCCCGGTGAGCAGTCCGAGCAGCGCCGGCAGCGCGCCCGGGGCCGGCAGGCGCGCCGGCAGGAGTTCGCGCAGCAGCGCGAACAGCCCCAGGTGCGCGACATAGCCCACCGCCACGCCCAGCACGCTGCCGGCCACGCCGATGAGCAGCAGCTGCAGCCCGTAGAGCACGACGATGTCGCGCTGGCTCGCGCCCAGGCAGCGCAGCATGGCGCTGGTGTCGTAGTGGCGCTCGCTGTAGCGCCGCGCCCCCATGGCGATGGCCACCCCGGCAAGCAGCACGGCCATCAGGCTGGCCAGCCCCAGGTAGCGCTGGGCGCGGTCGAGCGCGTCGCCCACCGCCGGGCGGCCGGCGTGCACGTCAAGCAGGCGCTGGCTGGGGTCCAGCTGCGGCGTCAGCCAGCGCTGCAGGCGCGCCACCGCGCGCGCGTCCCCGGCGAACTGGCAGACGTGGGTGACCCGGCTGCCCGGCGCCAGCAGGCCGGCGCGATCGACCGCGGCGCGGCTCACCAGCACGGTGGGCGCCACGGCGGCCAGCGTGCCGGCGCCGCCGGGCTCGTAGGCGAGCACACGCGCGATGCGCAGATTCAGCGTACCCAGGGTGAGTTCGTCGCCGACCTTGGCATCGAGCAGCGGCAGCAGGCGCGCCTCGACCCAGGCTTCGCCTGGCGCGGGCAAGGCGCGCGTGGCCTGCTCCGCGCCGTAGGGTGCCGCGGCGGTGCGCAGCGTGCCGCGCAGCGGATAGCCGGGCCGCACCGCCTGGATGGCGGCCAGCTGCACATGCTCGCCGTGCAGCACCACGCTGGGAAATTGCAGGCTCTGGTTCTCCTGCAGGCCCAGGGCGCGCGCCTGCGCCAGCCAGGCCGCAGGGATGGGGAAAGGGCTGCGCAGCACCAGGTCGGCGCCCAGCAGGTCGGCCGACTGCGTCGCCATGGCGCGCTGCAGGCGGTCGCTGAAAAAGCCGATGGCCGCGGTGACCGCCACGGCAATGACCAGCGCCGCGGCGAGGATGCGCAGTTCGCCGGAGCGCCAGTCGCGCACCAGCAGGCGCCAGGCCAGCGCGCTAGCGTTCATCGGCGACGATGCGCCCGGCATCGAGGTGGAGGCGGCGCCCGCAGCGCGCCGCCATGCGCTCGTCGTGGGTCACCAGGAGCAGCGTGGTGCCCTGCTCGGCATTGAGGGCGAACAGCAGGTCGGCGATGCGCGCGCCGGTATGCGCATCCAGGTTGCCGGTGGGCTCGTCGGCGAACAGTAGCGCCGGCGTGGTGGCGAAGGCGCGCGCGATGGCCACGCGCTGCTGCTCGCCGCCGGAGAGCTGGCGCGGATAATGGCGCGCCCGCGCCTCCAGGCCGACGCGGCGCAGCTGCTCGGCGGCCTGCGCCGCGGCCTGCGCGAGGCCCGCCAGTTCGAGCGGGAGCATCACGTTCTCCAGGGCGGTGAGCCCCGGCAGCAGCTGGAAATTCTGGAACACGAAGCCGACGCGCTGGCCGCGCAGGCGCGCACGCCCGTCCTCGCTCAACGCGCCCAGATCCTGCCCGGCCAGCGTGATGCGCCCGCGGCTGGGCAAGTCCAGCCCGGCCAGCAGGCCGATGAGAGTGGACTTGCCCGAGCCGGAGACGCCGACGATGGCGACGCTCTCGCCGGCGGCTACGGAAAAGCTGACGTCGTCGAGGATGTCGAGCGTGCCGCCCGCCACCGCCACTTGCTTGCCCACGCCCTCGGCGGTGAGAATGGGCGCTTGTTCAAGGTTGCTGGTCATGCGTCGCGTCCTGCTCTCGCTGCTGCTCGTCCTCAGTTGCTCGGCGCATGCCGCCACCATACTGGTGCTGGGCGACAGCTTGAGTGCCGGCTACGGCCTCGACCCTGGCCAGGGCTGGGTCGACCTGCTGGCGCAGCGCCTGCACGCGCGCCGGCTGCCCTACACGGTGGTCAACGCCAGCATCAGCGGCGAGACCAGCGCCGGCGGCCTGGCCCGCCTCGACGCCGCGCTGGATGAGGCGCATCCCGCGCTGCTGCTGCTCGAACTGGGCATCAACGACGGCCTGCGCGGCCTGTCCTTGCAGGATCTGCGCCGCAACCTGGAGGCCATCGTGCGCCGGGCGCAGGCGCGGCACATCCGCGTGGTGCTGATCGGCATGCGCCTGCCGCCCAATTATGGCCCACGATACGGCGATGCGTTCCAGCGGGTTTATGCCGACCTCGCCGCGCGCCTGCACCTGCCGCTGGTGCCCTTCCTGCTCGCCAAGGTGGCGCTCGACCGCAGCCTGATGCAGGCGGACCAGCTGCACCCCACGGCCGCCGCGCAGCCCCAGATACTGGATACGGTGTGGCCCACGCTCGCGCCGCTGCTGCGGCGCTGAGCGCGGCGTCGCAAGGAGCGTTCAGCCGAACATCTTGCGGGCGAGCTCGGCCACGTGCTGCCCCTGATAGCGCGCGATGGCCAGTTCGTTGGCGCTGGGCATGCGGCTGCCGTCGCCCTTGCTGAGCGTGGTGGCGCCGTAGGGCGTGCCGCCGGAGATCTCGTCCATGTTGGTGAGGCCGGCGCAGGCGTAGGGCACACCCACCACGACCATGCCATGGTGCAGCAGGGTAGTGTGGAAGGACGTCAGGGTGGTCTCCTGCCCGCCGTGCTGGGTCGCGGTGCTCGCGAAGGCGCTGCCGATCTTGCCCACCAGCTTGCCCTGCGCCCACAGGTTGCCGGTGCGGTCGAGGAAATTGCGCATCTGCCCGCACATGTTGCCGAAACGCGTGGGGGTGCCGAAGATGATGGCGTCGTAGTCGGCCAGTTCGTCCGGGTCGGCGATAGGCGCGGCCTGGTCGGTCTTGGCGTGGATGGCCGCCGCGGTTTCCGGCGGCATGCTCTCGGGCACGCGCTTCAAGGTGACCGTGGTGCCGGCCACGGCGCGCGCGCCTTCGGCGACTTCCTGCGCCATGCGCTCGACATGACCCCAGGTGCTGTAATAGAGAACGAGCAGCTTGCTCATGCGACCTCCAGGTTAAAAGTGAACAAGGCGGTCATGATGCGGCGCCGCAGCAGCGCGGAAAAGGCGGCGCGCATGAATGAGTTCTTCGAAAAATCTGTCCGGACGGCATCAGAAACACGCTCGCGTTGCCACAACCCCCGGCCAGCAGCACCCATCCGTGTCACGCTCACTTCACGCCGCTGCCGAAGATCGCGGCAAACACGTTATTGCCTTTCAATTGATGGAGCACTGCAAATCCGACATGCCCGAACCAATACGCCCACACCAAATTCGCCAGCGATCTGTGCATGACGGCCAACTCCGTGAAGGCGCCATAGTGGGTAGAGCTAGCAGAAGCGCCGTGCCCACCCGGGATTACGAAGAAAATCAGCACGCCGGTTGCCGACATTCCGGTCACGGCCAACAATCCAAGGCCATGCACAAAACTGGACAAGCCCCGCCGGCGGCCAACCTTTGGAAGCTTTCCCTTCAGGAGTTCTTTCACCTCCTTCATGACTTCCGCCCTCCCCTCACCACCCCACGGAAACAGCAATGGCATGTCATCGTTCGCATAGCCCCAAAGCCATGTGAAAAGAACCACCACCGCGGCGAACAGGCCGACAAACTCATGGATATAAAAATAGACAAGGGTGTTGGGGGCAGAAACCAGCAGACCGCCAAACAATTGAAAGGTGATCAGCAACGCAAGCCCCCAGTGCAGACCTCTGGTGGCGCCATCCCATGAATGATTTGTTTGCACTTTTCCTCTCCTGAATGTAAATAAGCTTAACGGCTCTGCCCGAAAAGAATGCGACGCGATTCGGCGGTCACCACGGGACCTTCATTCACCCGATTGGCCAGCGCATAAGCGCGCTGCACGGCCGGACGCCGGCCGATGCGCTCGAACCATTGCTTCAAGTGAGGGAACTCCTCCAGGTTCTGCTGCTGGCGCTCATGCGGAACGATCCAGGGATAGCAGGCCATGTCGGCGATGGAATACTCCCCAGCGATGAACTCGCGGTCCGCCAGGCGCTTGTCCAATACCCCGTACAGGCGATGCGTCTCCTTGATATAGCGCTCCATGGCGTAGGGGATGCGCTCCGGCGCGTATTGCACGAAATGATGGTTCTGCCCCGCCATGGGGCCGAGCCCCCCCATCTGCCAGAACAGCCACTGCATGACTGCGAACCGCTCGCGCAGCGCCTGGGGCAGAAAGCGCGCGGTCTTTTCCGCCAGATATTGCAGGATGGCGCCGGACTCGAACAGGGAGATAGGCGCTCCGCCATCCGACGGGGCGTGATCGACGATGGCAGGGATGCGGTTGTTGGGCGAAATGGCGAGAAACTCCGGCTTGAACTGGTCACCCTGGCCGATGTTCACCGGAATGATCCGGTACTCCAGCGCGGCCTCTTCGAGAAAGATGGTGATCTTGTGGCCGTTGGGCGTGGTCCAGTAGTAGAGGTCGATCATGGAAACGTCTCCTGAAGAGCAATGGCGCTTCGACCGCAATTCTCCGCTGCGGTGCCGGACCTTCGTTGCGCTTCCTCGCGCCAGAACCTTCCTCGCACATGTCCGCGGAAGGGGTGAGCGCATTTTCTGCACCAGCGTCCCAGCATTCACGCTTAATTAAGGAATTAAGGAGTATCATCTCTTTTGTCTGGAGGTTTCTTGCGCCATCCAGACCCGGCGCCTCATCCTTTCCTTTCCGTGAGCGCGTACGGACATTATTGAGGAGCCTCTTCAGGCTCCTCTTTTTTTTCCAGGCTTGGACGCTGCTTATCCAGGCGACCGCTGCCCCCCTCGCCCGCCACTCTCAGCCGGGGTTTTCGCCGCGCGTCGGGCCGGCCGCAATGTTGCGCGCCGGCACGAGTTGCATGACCTTGGAAAGCGCCGCCCCGTCGAGCTGTGCATTGGCCTCGAATTTTCCTGCGTAGGCAAGGCTCTCCTGGCGCAGGTCGTAGCAATTGGCGCCCCTGATGTCGAGCAGCAGGGCGGGTATCCCGGCCTCCTGAAACGCGGCATGGCGCTTGACGAAGAAATTGCCGCAGCACATGCCGACATAGGCCTGCGTGCCGGCAGACTTCAGCGCACTCAGCGTGTCGCGCAAGTGTTCGAAACTGGTCACCGTGATGACCGCCATGTTGCGCTCGCGTCCCAGCCGATACGCCTCCCCGACCTCGCACAACCCGCATTCCGTACAGCCATCGCGATGGCGCCATTTACACCAGTTGGGCTTCGCGCAATAAGGCACCAGCATGGCGCCCGCGCTCGCCAGCACCAGTTCCGCAGACGCTTCCTCACCGCCGTCGTAGAACATTAGGCGTGCGTCTTCCAGCTGATGGCGACGCTTGAAGGCATCGGTTTCGAGCGCCAGCCCGATGACCCGGGCCACGTCCCGGAACGAGAATCCCACGGCCTCCGCGTTGCAGGTGCTGAAGATGCGGTGCACCGCTCCCTCGATCATGCAGGGCGTACGGCCGATCACGGCCGCTGCCGCCTGCTCCAGGACATGGCCAGGAAAAACCTGCACGTCGGCGGCGAGCTGTGCCTGCGCGACCGCGCCATTGGTCGGATCGCACGCCACGGTGGCGCGCAGGACACCGCCGCGGGTGCGCCAGATCGCCTCGGAGCCAGGTGCCGCCGCGGGGAGCGGCATGGGCGCAGCATCCCCGATCCGCGCCAACAAGCCGTCGATTTCCGCGGTGCCGGCAGCGTGCAACTCCAACCCAAAAGCCGTCGCGATGCTGGTGGCGAGGCCGGGTGTCAGATCCGGCCGCAGCAGGGCCTGCCCCAGGCGCGGATGGAGTGGCGCGTAGCGCGCGCGTGCGTCGGCCAAACCGTCTGGGGATAATTTTTCGGTCGGTGCGCGCAGCGCGCAAAGAGCCCTTTCCACGTCGATATCGAGCAGCACGGTGGCGTAGAAAAGCAGCGTGTCCTGCGCGGCCGCCAGGTAGACCGAAGCGCATTTGCGG
>JAJXXS010000034.1 GCA_021780975.1 Pseudomonadota bacterium | reverse complement strand
GTCCCCCGGAGCTTGACGAGCGCGCAGCGAGGCATGATGAACGAAGACCCCACATTGGAAGAAGCGCTGCTCCGCCAGGGCGTGAGCCGGCGCGCGTTTCTCAAGTACTGCGCCGCGCTCGCCTCGCTCATGGCCATGCCGGCCACGGCGGCGCCGGCGCTGGCTGAGGGTCTCGCCAAGGCGCGGCGGCCGGCGGTGATCTGGCTGTCCTTCCAGGAGTGCACGGGCTGTACCGAATCGCTCACGCGCTCGTTCTATCCCACCCTGGAAACCCTCATCTTCAACATGCTGTCGCTCGACTACCACGAGACGCTGATGGCGGCGGCCGGCTTCCAGGCGGAAGCCGCGCGCGAGGCGGCAATGGCGCGCAACCAGGGCAAGTACCTGCTGGTGGTGGACGGCTCGGTGTCGACCGGTCTGGACGGCAGTTATGCCACCGTGGCGGGCCATACCAATCTCGACACCCTGAAGCGCGCGGCGCAAGGCGCAGCCGCCATCGTTGCCGTGGGCACCTGCGCCTCCTTCGGCGGCATCCCCAAGGCCAACCCCAACCCCACGGCGGCGCGCCCGGTGTCGGACATCGTGCACGACAAGCCCATCATCAACATCTCCGGCTGTCCGCCCATCCCCGAGGTCATCACCGGGGTGCTGGCGCAGTACCTCACCTTCGGTTCCGTGCCGGAACTGGATGAGCACGGCCGCCCGCGCATCTTCTATGGCAACACCATCCACGACCGCTGCTACCGGCGGCCCTTCTACGACCAGGGCAAGTTCGCCAAGACCTTCGATGACGAGGGCGCGCGCAATGGCTGGTGCCTCTACGAACTCGGCTGCAAGGGACCCACCACCTACAACGCCTGCGCCACGGTCAAGTGGAACGAGGCCACCAGCTTCCCCATCCAGTCCGGCCACGGTTGCCTGGGGTGCTCGGAACCCGATTTCTGGGACAAGGGCAGCTTCTACAAGCCGCTTTCCACTCCCACGTGGAGCGACCGCGCGCCGTTGGCGGCGGGCGCGGTGGGCGGACTGGCGCTGGGCGTGGCGGCCGCCGCCGTGGCGCGCCATCGCCAGAAACACACGACGGAGGAGAAATGAGCATGGACCTCCTGAGCTTTGCACGCGGACCCGCGCTGCAGTGGGCGCTCGTCATCTTCGTGCTGGGAATCTTCTGGCGCCTGGCGGGCATCCTTCTGCTGCGCCGCGCCCCCGACTATGCCGAGCCGCGCAACGCGCTGGCCTGGCCGGGTGCCTTCAAGCTCATCGTCAGCCGCTCCTGGCCGCGCCGGGAATTCGCCGCGCGCACGGCGCTGGGGGTCATCATGAGCTACGTGTTCCACATCGGTCTGGCCATCGTCGTGTTCGGTTTCGCCCCCCACATCCTGCTGCTGCAGAGCCTCACCGGCCTGTCCTGGCCCAACCTGCCCACCAGCCTGGTCACCCTGAGCGCGGCCCTCACGGTGGGGGCGCTGGGGGTGCTGCTGGTGCGCCGCCTGGTCAACCCGGTGCTGCGCCTCCTCTCCAATTTCGACGACTACTTCAGCTGGCTGGTCACGCTGCTACCCGTGGTGACCGGCATGATGGCGACGGCGCACTTCGGCCCGCGCTATGAAACCATGCTGACCGTGCACATCCTGAGCGGCGAATTGCTGCTCATCTGGCTGCCCTTCGGCAAGCTCATGCACAGCTTTCTGGTGTTCGTTTCCCGCGGCACCACGGGCGTGCTGTTCACGCGCAAAGGAGCGGCGCTATGAGCAACGGCGAAATCGACGCGCGTTTTCCGCTGGAACTGGAGGCGCCGCGCTTCGGCCTGAAGAAGCCCGAGGCGCGCGTGGACGTGCAGGGCGACATGGCCGACGACGCGCGCATCGACACGGCGATGAAGAATTTTGTGCGCGATTTCGGCGCCGTGGCGGCGACCTACCTGGAGTCCTGCGTGCATTGCGGCATGTGCGCCGAGGCCTGCCCGTTCTATGTCGCCACCGAAGACCCCAAATACACCCCCATCTGGAAGATCGAGCCCTTCAAGCAAGCCTACAAGCGCGAGATGGGGCCCTTCGCCTTCTTCTTCCGGGCTTTGAATTTGAAGAAGCGCACCACGCTCGCCCAGCTCAAGGAGTGGCAGGAGCTGATCTACGATTCCTGCACCATGTGCGGGCGCTGCACCCTGATCTGCCCCATGGCCATCGACATCGCCGCGCTGGTGGGCCTGGCGCGCCACGGCATGGCGCAGGCCGGCCTGGTGCCGCACGAGCTGTGGGGAGTGGCGGAACGCTCCGACCGCGAGGGCAGCCCACTTGGCGCCACGCCCAAGGTGTTCAAGGAGCGCTGCGCATGGCTGGCCGACGAATACGAGGTTGACATTCCGCTCGACAAGGAACGCGCCAAGGTCATGGTCACCATGTCCTCCATCGAGATCATGAAGTATCCGCAATCCATCGTCGCCACCGCCAAGGTTCTGAACCACATGGGGGTGGACTGGACCTTCCGCAGCGACGGTTACGAGGCCACCAACTTCGGCATGCTGTCGGGCAACGCGCCGTGGCAGAAGGACATCAGCATGCGCCTCATCAACGCCGCCATCGCTTGCGGCGCTGAACTGCTGATCCTGCCCGAATGCGGCCATG
>JAJXXS010000342.1 GCA_021780975.1 Pseudomonadota bacterium | reverse complement strand
ACCGCTTCCTCCTCCTGATCCGGAACCACCGCTTCCTCCTCCTGATCCGGAACCACCGCTTCCTCCTCCTGATCCGGAACCACCGCTTCCTCCTCCTGATCCGGAACCACCGCTTCCTCCTCCCGATCCGGAACCACCGCTTCCTCCTCCCGATCCGGAACCACCGCCGCTTCCCTTGAGGGAGGGAGTGTGCAGGTCAATGAAGGCGGTGGAACCACCATTGCCGCCGCCGCCACCTACACTTTGCGCGAAGATTCCATTCGCGTTGTTTCCGTAGGTCAGAATCGTTCCCGTAACGGGCGCATCAGTAACGGTTCCGTCAGCCCCTACTGCGTACCCTGCATAGACGTTGCCACCGGATCCACCAGCACCGCCCGTGCCGCCGACCCCCACGCTTATGTTCGCGTTATAGGCGCCACCGTAAGCGAGGAACCCGCTGTAGCTGTCGCCACCATTGCCGCCCCCGCCGCCAACACTCATGGCGGAAATGCCATCCGAATTGCTGCCAATTGAGGTGAGATGACCAGTACTGACGACGTCGACAGTATTCCCCGCACCGCCTCCTCCACCACTTCCACCGACAGAGATCAAAAGGCTGCTACTGGTTCCAACGTCCAATGCACTAAAGGTTGCGCTGCCGGTAAAAGAAATTCCGCCTGACCCGCCACCTCCCCCGATGCTTTGCGCGCTTATTGCATCAGCATTGTCTCCCTCCGTTGAGATGTCGGCGCCGCTGAAGACATTTGTCTGGCCACCGGGACCGCCGCTCCCGCCACTTCCGCCCCAGGATGCATTACCACTAAGTGCGAACTGCGCGAATGATGCCCCGACGGCAGCAGCAAAGGCCCCGTTCCCGCCGCCGCCACCTACGCTTCCCGCCTGTATTCCGGTTGAGGTATAGCCCTGTGTGGAAATGGAACCGTTCCACGGGTCCGACTCGGTTCCTACGTTGACGGTACTGCCACCGCCACCTGCACCGCCGCTTCCACCAATAGAAAGGCCGAGGGAGACGGCAACCGGGACCTGATCAGGAATGCCCGCGGCCGCGGCGAATGTGACGCTGCCTCCCCCGGACCCGCCAGATCCGCCGATGCTCTCGGCAGAGATCCCGTCGGCGCTTGCGCCTTGGGTGTGAATGGCGCTATTTCCCGCAACCGTGACAGCACCCGCGCCGCCTCCGCCAGCGCCGCTGCCGCCCACGGCGATGCTTACATCCCCAACCGCTCCGGCGCTGAAGCTGCCGGCAAAACCGCCATTGCCGCCGCCGCCACCGATGCTGCTTGCCTGGATGCCGTCCGCGCTGTCGCCTGCCGTGCCGATCGTGCTGTTGCGACTGTCGACCGTCACGTTCCCACCGCTTCCACCGGCGCCACCCTGGCCTCCCCAAGCCCAACTGGTAAAGGCTCCGACGGCTATTCCGTACCCACCGCTGCCACCTCCACCGCCGATGCTCTCCGCGCCGATACCTGTCGCACCCCAACCCGACGTATCAATAGATCCACGATTTGTCACGCTAACGGCGCCGCCTCCGCCTCCGCTGCCGGCGCCACCGCCTATAGAAACTAATCCGACCGAACCGCCACCGGCTCCTCCGCCAGTGCTAGCGTCGAAGCCGCCGACGCTCTGGGCGAAAATGCCTGCCGAATTCTGGCCGGCCGTCTGAATCGTGCCACGATTGCCAATGGTGACGTCGCCCCCATTGCCTGCGTTCATCCCCGCACCGCCGCTCGCAAAGATGCCCTCGCCAGAGCCGCCCTGACCGCCCAACCCACCGTGGCTCTCCGCAAGAATGCCATCGGACGCTGCCCCCAACGTCGTGATGGCACTCCTGCTATCGATGGTCACCGAGCCACCATTCCCCGCCGTCCCGCCGGTTCCTCCCTGACCATCCGCATTGCCTAGACCGTCACCGCCTTGCCCGCCATTTCCCGCCTCACTCAGGGCGTAGATTCCTTGTGCATCCCACCCAGTTGTTGTGATCGCACCAGCAGCGTTAATGGACACGGGACCGCCGTCACCGCCTTTTCCCCCATTTCCACCCTCGTCTAGACAAATATTACCGGTCGTGCAAAAGAACACGTGGGCACTGCCACCGGCACCGCCGTTGCCGCCTACACTTGTTGCCTGGATGCCGACACCGCCGACTCCTCCGTTTCCACCCTCATTTAAACAAATATGGAGGTACTTGCAGGCCCACCCCTCAAGACTGCCGTTGCCACCCACACCGATCCCCGGGGAGCCGGGCGCGGCATCGCCCTGGGTTGTGACTCCCCACCCCCCTCCATCAAAGAGCGCTGTAAGACCACCTCCACTTCCTCCATCATCTCCGGAGGCGGCTTGGGTGAAAGTTTTTCCTAAGTAACCGCTATCTGCGCCATCGGCACCCGTGCTTCCAGTGCTCCCAAGCAGTATTCCCGAGGTGCCAGGAGATGGCCGGACGTCCGCAGACAGGTTGCGCACCGCGAGGTTCCCCACGCCAGTGGTGAAACCGACGCCCGCCGACTGGTTGCCTTGGCATGTCTCGACTCCTGCCACCAACGTGCAAGGATCATTGGCGCGGACCGTGCCGGCGTAGGCAAGAGAGAGCACCAGTGCAATGCCGGCTGCAACTTGGTGTGGCCAAAAGCGAATCCGATGAGACATGTCGCCCCCATAACTGGGTTTAGGTTCCGCTAAGTGGATCCATTGATGAATCCGCGGGCCTTCGTCGTTCTTGTCGCTGGTGCTAGGCGCGCGCCATGCGAAATGCATGACAAGCTCAGAAAGCTTTCAAGGAGGCCATAAAAAAACTTTTAATGATGATATCCAAGCACAGAGCGCGCCACGGCGGTCTGACGTCTTATAACTGCATGTATTCGTTTGATAACTTTATGTGCACCGTCGGCTGCAACGTCTTTCTCCTGGCCGGCGGAAGAGGGTGGGTGTTAAAATTGCTGACGTAGGCTAGCTCAGCGTTTAGCACTTTTCATTGGCACTTCATTCACCCAATGCAAGCAATCAGGCAGAAAAGGCCTGTCTAAGCTTGACTCTCGGCCTGTGGGTAATAATTTGTTAAGCCAGAAGCGACTTTCCCGGGCTGTAAATTTTCTCGACACATGTTCATGGCGGGGTTGTAGAGTATCCCGCCTCGGTGGCGATGCCTGTTTTCAGGCAAGCTCGCAGGCATCGGCGCATTTTAGAGAGGTGGCTCGCCTCGTGCTGCAAGGCTTGCATCAGGCAAGAGGCGGTATGTCGTCGGGAAGGCCGCAGCGGCCCGTTGGTGACGTGAGGATCCCGACTGATCACGTGGTCGGCAGCGCGGGCGGCGGCAGAGAAGTGGAGGCCTTCCAATGCCATGAGGGCGCGATACATCCGCGCCTGCTGAGGGACGCGGAGGCCAAAGTGCTTGATCGCGATGACGGAATTTTCCGGCGCATCGAAATCTTCCTTCAGTTCCACGCTCACGTCTGACGTTTCGATGCCGGAAATCAGGGAGATCAGCAAGCCCGCCAATCCGGCGGCAAATCTGAATTGGCGCAGGCTCCATTGCGAGCACCAGGTTTCCGACCGACTGATCCTGAGCGCGCCCCATCCGCAGCACTGTCTCAGCTTGGGTTCCAGGAGGGCGGCATAGGCCTGGCGGAGATTCGACCCGCCGGGAAGCGGCTTGAGGGTGTAGGAAAAATCGGCGAAGCGCTTTTTCTTGGTGTCGTAGCAGCAATGCAGCTGGTCAACAAGCAGCATGGTTTTTTGCGAAGGTCTTGCCTTGTGTTGCCGGGATCGTGGGGTGTGTCGTGCGCCCCGGCTGCGCGCAGGAGGGCGAATCCGGAGGCGCCGGTTCGCGTTACCGACTTGCCTGGCTTAGGCAGGACTCCCGCCGCTACAGCATCTCCACCACCCAGCGCGTCACAGTCGCGGTGGCCTTCGCGCACTGCTGGCCGCGCGCCTCGCTGAAAGCCTGGTACTCCTCGGGCTTCCACATGTCGTAGGTGCGGCCGGCGAACTGACGCTGCAACTCTTCGCAGGTCACGCCGCCGAACTCGGCGCGGAAGCGCTCCACCAGTTCGCGGCCCTTCTGGAAGTTGCCGATGAAGCGCCCCTTGTCGAGTTTGTTGCGATCACGTCCGCGCTTGGCACTCAGCGCCATGAGGCCGCCGGTGAGGGCCCCGCAGGCCCCCTGGCCGCTGAGGGCGCCGCCGCCGGACAGACCGTGGCTGGCCTTGATGGTGGCGTCGTCGACGATGCCCACGGTCTCCTGCACGGCGGCCAGCACGCATTGCGGGCAGCAGCCATAGTCGAGTTCGTAGCGCAGGGCTTTGTCGTAGGCCGCGGCGGCGGCGCAGGCTTTTTCTTCGGCGTTCATGTGGACTCCTGGGTCAGTGCGATGTGTGGTGCGGGGGCGCCAGCCCGCCAGCGCTCCCACTATAGGGGCTGTGCACGATAAAAAGAAATCAAAGTCTTTTATTCGGTATAATGGCGCCGTCATCTCCCTGGGGGACGCCATGCTGCTCGACCTCGGCGCCTTTCGCGCCACGCCGCTCACCACCGATCCTTATCCTCATCTCGTGGTGCCGGGATTTCTCGCGCCGTCAGCGGTGAATGCCGCGATCCACGATTTTCCGCAACTCAAGATGCCTGGTCTGTTCCTGCCCGAGGCAGCCGAATATGGCCGCGCCTTCGGCCGTCTGCTGGAAGAGATGGAAAGCCCCGAGTTGCGCCGGGCGGTGGGCGAGAAGCTGGGCCTGGACTTGACCGACCGCCCCACCCTGGTCACGGTGCGCAGCCGCTGCCAGGAGCGCGATGGCCGCATCCATGCCGATTCCAAGTTCAAGCTCGCCACGCTGCTGTTGTATCTGAACGAACCCTGGGAAGCGGACGGCGGCAGGCTGCGCATTCTGCGCTCGGGTGAGGACATCGAAGACTACGCCGCGGAAGTCCCGCCTGCGGGCGGCACGCTGGTGTGTTTCAAGGTGCAGGCCGATTCCTGGCACGGCCACAAGCCCTTCCTCGGCACGCGCCGCTACATCATGGTCAACTACTGCCAGGACGCAGCAGTGCGCGACAGCGAAGCGGCGCGCCATCGCCTGTCCGGCCAGGTGAAGAAGCTCGGGCGCGTGTTCGGCCTGGGGACCGCGACGGCCTAGTGGCGACGCACGGTTACTTGACGGCGACGACCATCGAGTCGGGGCCCACGAGGTGCTCGACGCGCACCGACGAAAAACCCGCTTCCTTCATCCAGGCCGCGCATTCGCCGCCGGTGTAGTCGAAGCCCCCCGGCGTCTCGATGAGCATGTTGAGGCTCATCAGCAGGCCGAAGGCGTTTTGCGTGCGCGCATCGTCGATGATCGTGTCGTAGGCGATGAAGGCACCGCCAGCGGGCACGGCAGCGTAGGCTTTCTGGATGAGCATCTTCTTGGTGGGCAGGTCCCAGTCATGCAGGATATGTCCCATCAGGATGACGTCGGCCTTGGGTAGATCCTGCTTGAAGAAATCGCCGGGCTGAAACGTCAGCCGCTCCGCCACGCCCGCGCCGGCGGCGTATTCCTCGAAGATGGGCGCCACCTCGGGCAGGTCGAAGCCGGTGCCGCGCAGATGCGGATGCGCGCGCGCGATTTGCACCGCGAGGTCGCCTTGCGCGGTGCCGACGTCGGCGAAGGTCCGGTACTGCGCCCAGGGAAAGGCGCGCGCGATGGCCATGTTGGCGCCGCGGCTGACGCCGGTCATGGCGGAGAGGAATTCGCGCAGGCGCGCCGGGTCGGCGTAGAGCGACTCGAATACGCCCTCGCCGGTGCCCTTGGCCTCGTTTTGCGGCAACCCGGTACGCAATGCCTCGGTGAGATGGAACCAGTGGCCGAACAAGCGGTGGTTGGCCATTTCCAGGATGCCGCCCACGTACGAGGGCTTGCCCTTGTCCAGGAATAGATCGGTCTCGGGTGCATTGGCATAGGTTGCATCGGTACGCACGAGAAACCCCAGGGCCACGAGGGCATCGAGGAAGTCGCGTGCAGAGCGCGGGTGCAGGCCCAGGCGTCCGTTCAGCGCCTCGAATGTCTCAGGGCCGTGCCCCAGTTCCGTGAACACGCCCATCTCGACCGCGCTCAGGAGGGTCTTCGAGGCCCAGAAGGCCATGCCGGTGTGGAGGATTTTTTCCGGGCTGGGTTGATCGTTCATTTGTATCTCCTGATCTCGGCAGGGTGCCGGTAAGCCTACCACGCCGGGTCGCGGTGCGTAGCCCGGCGGAGCACGAGACCGCCGCCACCTTCTGGAAGCTCTATCAGGCGGAAGCAGCCGCCTGCGCCGGGGGGCTAGGCTTGCCCGGTTTGTTGCGCCGCGATGTCCTTGTGGACCTGTTCCATGTCTATGCCCATCACCTGCTCCAGCAGGGAATCCAGCGCGTTGGCGGGCAGCGAGCCAGCCTCTGAATAGAGGATGACCTGCTCGCGGAACACCATGAGCGTGGGGATGGAGCGGATCTGGAAATAGCCGGCGAGCTCCGGTTGGGCTTCGGTATCGACCTTGGCGAAGACGACGCCGGCGTGCCGCTCGGCGGCAGCCTCGAACACCGGAGCGAAGGCTTTGCAGGGCGCGCACCAGGGCGCCCAGAAGTCGACGATCAAGACGTCGTGGCTGTTGAGGGTGGATTCGAAATTGTCCTTGGTGAGGTCGATGACGGCCATGCGGTTCCTGCCCATTGCAAGTAAATAAAAAACGCGAGGACGAACCCCGCGTGCTCCCGCGCAAGGCTATCACGGCCGGCGCACCCAGGACAATCGCAGGCCCCGAGCCCGGCCATCTCGCACATTCGGGCATGATTCGGTAAGCTGTGCGTGCCCAAGGGGCACGGCGGAGGGTGGCACGAACGGCGCTGCTCATCATAAAAAACCTGTGAGCGAAAAATCAGGCATGAAAGCGCGTTTGTTCGTGTTGCTGCAGTACCCGCTGCCGCATCATTTCCTGTCCCGTCTCGTGTGGGTGCTGACCCATCTGAAACTGGGATCCGTGACGCGGGCGATGATCGCCTACTTCGTGCGTCGATTCCATGTCGACCTCGACGAGGCCGCCGAGCCGTCCATCGCCGCCTATGCGAGCTTCAACAGCTTCTTCACGCGTGAGCTCAAGCCCGGGGTGCGTCCCATCGCCGAGGGGGACAAGGTGCTGGTCTGCCCGGTGGACGGCACGGTAAGCCAGGCCGGCACCATAGACCAAAACCGCCTGCTGCAGGCCAAGGGGCACGACTACACGCTCGAAGCCCTGCTGGGTGGCGATATCCCGCTGGCGCAGGAGTTCGCCAACGGCAGCTTCGCCACGATCTATCTGTCGCCGCGCGATTATCACCGCATTCACATACCCGACACGGGGCGGGTGCGCCGCATGGTGTACGTGCCGGGACGGCTGTTCAGCGTCAACAGCGCCACCACCCGCCAAGTGCCGGGCGTGTTCGCGCGCAACGAGCGCATGGCTTGTGTTTTCGACACGCCGCATGGACCGATGGCGGTCGTGCTGGTCGGCGCGCTGTTCGTCGGCGGCATGGAGACGGTGTGGGTGGGCCCGTCTTCATGGGTGCCGTGGGATGGCCCGATCACGCCGCGCCTGATTCGCGGGGCAAAGTACGCCGATTACACGCAATACGACGTGGACCTGACCTATGAGCGCGGCGTGGAGATCGCCCGCTTCAATATGGGTTCGACGGTGATCGTGTTGTTTCCCGAGCATGCCGTGCAGCTGGATGGCGCCATACGCGAAGGCCAGCCGGTGAAAATGGGCCAGCTGCTGGGCAGGTGGACCGGCGGCCACTCTGCCCCGGCTGCCTGAGGCACGCATCGATGTGGCCCTTTGAGCGGAAGCGGCTGGGCGACCCGTGGGCATGCGCCGCATCGCCAACAGACAAGCACTGCTCCTGAACCCATCCTTTTCTTCAATAACCGGAAAAACGCCTCAACCCATGATCTCCAAACTGCCCTGGCTTCCGAATTTTCACCGCAAGTCGCTCGTCGCGCTGTTCGTCACCTATATCGTCCTGGTGGGCCTCGTGACCCTGGCCATACTGTCGGTTTACGCCCTGCTTCTGCCGGGCACCCTGGCCGAGGGATACGACCTGCTGAAGCGGGCGGTGATCGCCAGCTTCAACCTGAGCGGCTACAAGGATGCCGCGCCGGCTTCCTTCCGCGAGAACCCCAATGTCGTGGTGATGGCGATACTGTTCGCCCACGCCTTCGCCATCCTGGTGCTCAACATGATCTTCCAGGCCGTCATCACGGCGAAGCTCATCAAGCCGGCCATCGATCTGCGGCTCTCGGACGGTGCGGTGTTCAATCCGGCCTATGGCCTGAAAAAAACGCCGCACATTCTGTTCCGGCTGATCAACGCGAACCCATTCGACCTCCACCTGATCACCGTCAAGGCTTTCCTGACCGTGCATGACGAGAATCCCCAGGATCCCGCCCAAAGCATGATCTACTACTTCCCCGTGCCCGAGATCGACCCGCGCGAGATTCCGGTGCTGCGCTCGCACACGCCGTGGATCATCGCCATTCCCGTGGACGCCCCGCTCGACAATTCGATCGTGCGCAACTACGAGTGGCGGCTGACCGGCCCGAGCGGCTCCCAGGCCGGCAAGCGCCAGTTGGAAGTCCTGGTGTCCGGCTACGAGACGGAAGCCTCGACCAGCTTCATGCGGGCCTTCAAGCTCAATCTGGAAGCGGAGGGGCAGAACGCCCTGGTCTGCGGCGCCTTCCAGCCCCTGCCCTGCGTGATCGACAAGCGGGAGCTCGACACCATCAACGCGCGCACGCCCAGCATGGAGCAGCATTGCACGAACTGCGCCGAGGCGGATTGCGGGTATCGGGCGATGGCGTGCCGCTCGGCAGTGCACGCCTCTGTGCGCGGCGCAGGCAGCGGGCAGGCGAAGTAAGCGGCTGGATCAAGCCGTGGACTGGCCCGGCCAGCACCAGTCCCGTATCTCCGGCATGTCCTCGCCGTAGCGGCGGATGTATTCGCCGTGGTCCACCAGCTTCTCGCGTAGCTGCTGCTTGATGTGCGGAGCTGCCGCCGCCAGGCCGGGCACCCGGTCCACCACGTCCATGGCCAGGTGGAAGCGGTCCAGTTCGTTCAGCACCGCCATGTCGAAGGGCGTGGTCGTGGTGCCTTCCTCCTTGTAGCCGCGCACGTGCAGGTTGGCGTGGTTGGTGCGCCGGTAGGTGAGGCGGTGGATCAGCCAGGGATAGCCGTGGTAGGCGAAGATGATGGGCTTGTCGGTCGTGAAGACGGCGTCGAAATCGCGGTCGGAGAAGCCGTGCGGATGTTCGCTCTTGGGCTGCAAGGCCATCAGGTCGACGACGTTCACCACGCGCACCTTCAGCTGCGGCGCCATGCGCCGCAGGAGGTCCACGGCCGCGAGGGTTTCCAGGGTGGGCACGTCGCCGGCACAGGCCATCACCACGTCGGGCTCGCCGCCCGCATCGTTGCCGGCCCACTCCCAGATGCCCAGCCCGGCGGTGCAGTGCTTCACTGCCGCATCCATGTCCAGGTACTGCAGCTGCGGCTGCTTGCCGGCGACGATGACGTTGATGTAATGGCGGCTCTTCAGGCAGTGGTCGGCGACCGACAGCAGGGTGTTGGCATCGGGCGGCAGATAGACGCGGATGATGTCCGCCTTCTTGTTCACCACATGGTCGATGAAGCCCGGATCCTGATGGGAGAAGCCGTTGTGATCCTGGCGCCAGACGTGCGAGGTGAGCAGGTAGTTGAGCGAGGCGATGGGGCGCCGCCAGGGGATGCCACGCGTCACCTTGAGCCACTTGGCGTGCTGGTTGAACATGGAGTCGACGATGTGGATGAAGGCCTCATAGCAGGAGAACAGGCCGTGGCGGCCGGTGAGCAGATAGCCTTCCAGCCAGCCCTGACAGGTGTGCTCGGAGAGGATTTCCATGACGCGCCCATCCGGGGTCAGGTTGGCGTCGTCGTCGGGCCGCGCTTCGGCATCCCAGGCGCGTCCTGTGGTCTCGAACAGCGCACCGAGGCGGTTGGAAGCGGTTTCGTCGGGGCCGAAGACGCGGAAATTGCGCGCCGCGTCGTTCATGCTCATGACATCGCGCAGATAGTTCCCCAGCACGCGGGTGGATTCGGCCGATTCGACGCCGGGCCTCTCCACTGCAACCGCGTATTCGCGAAAGTCGGGCAGACGCAGCGGGTGCAGCAATTCGCCGCCGTTGGCGTGCGGGTTGGCGGACAGGCGCCGCGCTCCCGCGGGCGCCAGCGCGGCGATTTCGGCCTTGGGGCTGCCGTCGGCGTTGAACAACTCCTGCGGCCGGTAGCTCTGCAGCCAGTGTTCCAGCAGGCGCAGGTGCTCCGGGCGCTCGCGCATTTCCGCCATGGGCACCTGGTGAGAGCGCCAGGAGCCCTCGGTCTTCTTGCCGTCCACTGTTTTGGGGCCGGTCCAGCCCTTGGGCGTGACCAGCACGATCATGGGCCAGCGCGGGCGTTGCGTTACACCTCGTTCGCGTGCAGCTTTTTGAATAGCGCGGATGTCGTCCAGCACGCGGTCCAGCGTCGCCGCCATGGCCTGGTGCATCGTCATGGGTTCCTCGCCCTCGACGAAATGCGGCGCATAGCCGTAGCCGGTGAGCAAGGCGGTGAGTTCCTCGCGGCCGATGCGCGCCAGCACCGTGGGGTTGGCGATCTTGTAGCCGTTCAGGTGCAGCACCGGCAGCACGGCGCCGTCGGTTTTCGGGTTGAGAAACTTGTTGGAATGCCACGAG
>JAJXXS010000039.1 GCA_021780975.1 Pseudomonadota bacterium | reverse complement strand
TGGAGGTCTTGATGGAGGCGGGGGTCGGAATCGAACCGGCGTAGACGGCTTTGCAGGCCGCTGCATAACCACTTTGCTACCCCGCCGCACACTGCTTCGCGCGGGAGCCATGCCCGCAACGAAAAGGGGAAAGCGTGCGCTTTCCCCGGGTAACTGGAGCGGGAAACGAGTCTCGAACTCGCGACCTCAACCTTGGCAAGGTTGCGCTCTACCAACTGAGCTATTCCCGCAATCAAGGCCGCGAATTCTGAAGAATTTTGCCTCTGGTGTCAACCTGGGCGGGGCGCGGACCGGGCGCGCGCCGCCAGATACAGGTAATAGCCCATGGAGACGAGCGTCAGCACGGCGGCCAGCACCAGCAGTGCTTCGCCAGCCGCGGCGATCGGCAGCCCGGCAAGCGGCGCATGGTAGAGCAGCAGGGTGATGGCGATCATCTGGAAGGCGGTCTTGAGCTTGCCGACGAAACTCACCGCCACGCTCGCCGCCTTGCCCGTCTTGGCCATCCACTCGCGCAGGGCGGAGATGGCGATTTCGCGCCCGATGATGATGAGGGCGATGACGGCGGGCGCGCGATGGAGGTCGACGAGGACGATGAGTGCCGCCGCCACCATGAGCTTGTCGGCCACCGGATCGAGAAACGCGCCGAACGCCGAGGTCTGTCCCAGCAGGCGCGCCAGCCAGCCGTCCAGCCAGTCGGTGAGGGAGGCGAGGACGAAGAAGGCGGTTGCCCACAGGTTGGCCTCGTCGCCGCTCAGCCAGCCGGCGGGCAGGTAGAACACGCCCACCAGCAGAGGGATGAGGAGGATGCGCAGCCAGGTGAGGAGGTTGGGCAGGTTGAGGGGCATCAATGAAAATTCTGGTAGATCTTCTCCGCCAATTCTCGGCTGATGCCGGGCGCGCGCGCAAGCTCTTCGACGCCGGCGCGCTGCACACCCTGCAGGCCGCCGAAGCGTTCGAGCAGCGCCTTGCGGCGTTTTGGGCCGATGCCGGGGATGTCTTCCAGGGTCGAGCTCAGGCGGCTTTTCGCGCGCCGCGCGCGGTGGCCGGTGATGGCGAAGCGGTGCGCTTCGTCGCGGATGGACTGGATGAGGTGGAAGCCGGGATTGTCGGTGGCCAGATGCAGCTCGCGCCCGTCGGGGAAGACCAGGGTTTCCAGACCGGGCTTGCGCTCCTCGCCCTTGGCGACGCCGACGAGCGGGATGTCGTTCAGGCCCAGCTCGGCCATCACCGCGACGGCGCGCGCGAGCTGGCCCTTGCCGCCGTCGATCAGCACGAGGTCGGGGCGCGGGCCGTCGCCTGCGGCGGTGTGCCGGTAGCGGCGCGCGAGCGCCTCGGCCATGGCGGCGTAGTCGTCGCCGGGCGTGATGCCGGTGATGTTGTAGCGCCGATAGTCGCTCTTGCGCAGCCCCTCGCCGTCGTAGGCGACACAGCTCGCCACGGTCGCCTCGCCCAGGGTGTGGCTGATGTCGAAGCACTCGATGCGGCTGGCCCCGGGCAGGTCGAGCGCCTCGCGCAGACGCTCCAGACGCTGGGTCTGGCTGGACTGGTCGAGCAGGCGCCGCTGCGCGGCCAGGCGGGCGTTCTTTTCCGCCATGGCGAGCCAGACGCGGCGCGCGCCGCTGGTCTGCGCCACCAGGCGCACGGCGTGGCCGGCCTGCTCGCTCAGCAGCGCTTCCAGCGCGGCGCCGTCGATGGCGTGGTTGAGCAGGATGGTGGCAGGCGGGCGCTGCTCGGGGTAATGCTGGGCGAGAAAGGCGGCCAGCGCTTCGGCCGGGGTGCAGCCCTCGCCATGCTCGGGGAAGAAGGTGCGGTCGCCCAGATGCCGTCCGTTGCGGATCATGGTGAGGTTGACCGCGAGCAGGCCCTGCTCGACCACGCAGGCGACCACGTCGGCATCGGTAGCGCGCCCGGCGTCGACGAACTGCTGGTCGCTCAGGCGCGCGAGGCTGTGGATCTGATCGCGCAGCGCCGCTGCCGCCTCGTATTCCTGCCGCTCCGCCAGCTCGCCCATGCGTTGGGTGAGTGCGGCGCTGAGCTCGTTGTCCTTGCCCTGCAGCAGCAGCGCGGCGTTGTGCACGTCGCGCGCATAGTCGGCGGCGCTGATGAGCCCCGCGCAGGGGCCGCTGCAGCGGCGGATCTGATACAGCAGGCAGGGACGCGAGCGGTTGCTGAACACGCTGTCCTCGCAGGTGCGCAGGCGGAACACGCGCTGGATCAGGTTGATGGCCTCCTTGGCCGCCCAGGCGTTGGGGTAGGGGCCGAAATACTGGTGCGGCTTGGCGAGCGGCCCGCGGTAGTAGGAGAGGCGCGGGAAGGGGTGGCCGCTCAGCTGGGCGTAGGGATAGGACTTGTCGTCGCGGAAGAGGATGTTGAAGCGCGGATTGAGTCCCTTGATGAGGTTGTTTTCCAGGATCAGGGCTTCCGCCTCGGTGCGCGTGACCGTGGTTTCCACTTGCGCCACCTGCTTGAGCATCAGGCTGATGCGCGGGGAGTGGCCGGTCTTCTGGAAATAGCTGGACACGCGCTTTTTCAGATCCTTGGCCTTGCCCACGTAGAGCACCTGCCCGCCCCCGTCGAGCATGCGGTAGACGCCGGGCAGGGTGGGCAGGGACTGGAGGAGGGCAGCCGCGTCAAACATTCCGCGCGCGTCACTCCTCC
>JAJXXS010000224.1 GCA_021780975.1 Pseudomonadota bacterium | reverse complement strand
GTGGTGGGTTAGATTGACCGTATCCATGACAATCGCATTTTAGCCTTTTGCGCGTCACCCGTCCGGGCCTGCGGGCAAACGGGACGTCGCCCCTTAAGCCAGCGTATCCTCAAGCCATCATGCCAGACTACGATACCGCCCTGCTTTGGCTGCGACGCGATCTGCGGCTGGGCGACCATGCTGCCCTCCACCATGCGCTCAAGACCAGCCGGCGCGTATACCCCGTCTTCGTGTTCGATCGCGACATCCTGGAGGGTTTACCCGCCGCGGACCGGCGGGTGGATTTCATCCATCGCTGCGTTGTTCTCCTCAAGGCTGACCTGGAGGCTCTCGGCAGCAGCCTTATCGTGCTGCATGGGCGGGCGCGGGAAGCCATCCCCCGCCTTGCCGCCGAGTTGCGGGTCGGCGCCGTGTTTTTCAACCATGACGAAGACCCCGCAGCCATCGCGCGCGATGCGGCGGTGACCGCGGAGTTACGGCGTCTGGGGGTTGTTGCCCACGACTACAAGGACGTGGTGATCTTCGAGCGCGATGAACTGCTCACCCAGGCAGGCCGGCCCTTCAGCGTGTTTACGCCCTATCGGAACGCCTGGCTCAAGAAGCTTGGCACGGAGGGGCTGGCCGATTATTCGACGGCGCCCTATCAGGATCGTCTGGCGCCCCTGTCTCCGCAGCCGCTGCCGCCGCTCGCAAGCCTGGGATTTAGCCCCACGGATCTGGTGGTTCCGGCCGGAGAAAAAGGTGCCCAGGCGCTGCTTGCCGATTTTCTGGAGCGCATCGACCGCTACCGCGAGGCGCGCGACTATCCGGCAGTCAAAGGGGTATCCTACCTGTCCACGCACCTGCGCTTCGGGACGATTTCCATCCGCCAACTCGCGGCTGCGGCCTGGGCCAGGGGCACTGCGGGCGCGCAGGCTTGGCTGACGGAGCTGATCTGGCGCGATTTTTTTCACCAGCTGCTCTGGCAGCGACCGGATCTGGCGCAGGGCCGCGCCTACCAGGCCCGCTACGACCAGCTACCCTGGCCCAATCCGCCCGGCCATCTGCAGGCCTGGTGCGAGGCGCACACCGGCTATCCTCTGGTGGACGCCGCCATGCGGCAACTGAACCAGACCGGCTACATGCACAACCGTCTGCGCATGGTCACCGCCTCGTTCCTGACCAAGGATCTGCTGGTGGACTGGCGTTTGGGCGAAGCCTACTTTGCGGCCCGATTGCTCGATTTCGATTTGGCCGCCAACAACGGTGGCTGGCAGTGGGCCGCTTCCACGGGCTGCGATGCCCAGCCCTGGTTCCGCATCTTCAACCCCGTGACCCAGTCGCAAAAATTCGACCCGCAGGGCAAGTTCATCCGCCGCTACCTGCCGGAGTTGGCGCGTGTCCCCGATGCCTACCTGCATGCGCCCTGGACCCTGCCGCCCGCGCAGCAGCAGGCGCTGGGCTTGACGATCGGGCGCGACTACCCTGCCCCGCTGATCGACCACGCCGTCATGCGGCAAAATGCCCTGGCCCTGTTCAAGGCCGCTGCCGCATCCGGAGGGTAGAATCAGCGCTTTTTAATGCGCCCGACCCGGCGCGTGAACATGACTCAGGACGTTCTAGTCGTGGCGGCCGGCGTGCTGCTGCGAGACCGGCGCTTTCTCATGGCGAGCCGCCCGCGGGGCAAGGTCTATGGCGGCTACTGGGAGTTTCCCGGCGGCAAGGCCGAAGCGGGGGAAACGCCCCGTACCGCACTGATACGCGAACTGGCCGAAGAATTGGGCATTGAGGTGGTGCGCGCCGATCCGTGGATCGTGCGCGAGCATCTCTATCCTCATGCCCACGTGCGGCTGCATTTTTTTCGCGTCAGCGCATGGTGTGGCGAGCCGCACCCCCATGAGGGTCAGCGTCTCGCCTGGCTGGCGCCGCAAGATGCGCCCCCGGAGCCCATGCTGCCCGCCAACGGCCCAGTGCTGCGCGCCCTTTCCTTGCCCCCCATCTATGCCATCACCCAGGCTGAGAGCTGGGGTGTGGATGCCTTCCTGGCACGCCTGGATGCCGCCCTGGATCAGGGGCTCAAACTCGTCCAGGTGCGTGACAAGGGACTTCCCGAAGCCGCACGCCTGTCCCTGAGCCGCGAGGTGGTCCGGCGCGCCCATGCGCGCGGCGCGCGCGTGCTCATCAATGGCAGCGTGTCGATGTGCCAGGAGGCCGGCGCCGACGGCCTGCACCTGGACAGCGGCCATCTCATGCAACTGACCGCGCGCCCGGCGGTGGACTGGCTGGGGGCCTCCTGCCACAGCCTGCAGGAGCTGCGCAAGGCAGAGGCGCTGGGCGCGGATTTCGTCATGCTCAGCCCGGTGCTCCCCACTGCCAGCCATCCCGGCGAGGCCACCCTGGGCTGGGACACTTTTGCCGCCTGGGCGCAAACCAGCGCGGTACCGGTCTACGCTCTGGGCGGCATGCGCCCCGAACTGCTGGACGAGGCGCAGCGCCACGGTGCCCACGGCATCGCCATGTTGAGAGGAGCCTGGTCATGAAATGGAAAGCCATTCCCTGGATATTCGTCGCCGCACTGCTCGGCCTCGCGTTCTACGCGCACTTAACCCAGGAGCGCAAGCCGCTGGCGGAGACGCATAATCTCGTCTGCGCCCAGCCTGCCCAGGGCTGCGCATTCAGCC
>JAJXXS010000094.1:5422-10849 GCA_021780975.1 Pseudomonadota bacterium | reverse complement strand
CGCGAGGAGGATGAAAACGATTGCGCTCATGGGCTCAGCTCCTTCTGCAAGGGCCGGCTTCCGGCGGCACACGCCACACGGAGCCAGGCTTCTGAGCTTCAACACGCAAGACCCGGGCCCGCCAACCCGCAGCCGGAAACACCCTGATCAGCAGGGAAATTTTTGCCGCCGCCGGGCGGCGGCCGCCTGCGGTTGGCGGCAGGTTCTCGACAATGTTTGTCGGAACCCTGGCAGCCGAGCGCCCTAGAAGCCTGCCGGACTTGAAGAATCGAAGCAAAAATTTGGCTGGTCGAGACCAGGTTTTGACGATTTTGCCGGGCAATAGTCGTTCTATTGCCCAAAAAAGCGGCGAAATATGGGCCGGACAGGCGGATTTGCAGCCGATTTCCTTTAAGGACGCGCTGATTTATTTGCTGCCTGACACGTCGAAGGTTTGGGAGAGTCGTGACTTTGAAGGCTGAATGGATGAGGGCGATGCAACGCAGCTTTTCCGAACTGGAGTACGCGGCGAAGCCGAAGGTGACGCGACGGGATCGTCTTCTTGGCGAGATTGAGGCGGTGACGCCGTGGGCGGCGCTGGTAGCGGAGATCGAGCCGTTTTACCTCAAGGGCGAAGGCCGTGGACGTCCACCGATTGGCGTGGAGCGGATGCTGCGCATGTACATCGCCCAGCAATGCTTTGGACTGTCCGACGAGGGCACGGAAGACGCCATCTATGACAGCCAGGCGATTCGTGGCTTCGTTCGCATCGACCTCTCGCGAGAGGCAGCGCCGGACGCCACGACGCTGCTCAAGTTTCGCCGTCTGCTGGAAACCCACAAATTGACCGAGCGTGTTTTCGCTACCATCAACGGATACCTTGCGGCCAAGGGGTTGATGCTGAAGGAAGGTACGGTCGTGGATGCGACGATCATCGCCGCGCCATCCTCGACCAAGAATCAGAGTGGCCAGCGCGATCCGGAGATGCACCAGACCAAGAAGGGCAACCAGTGGCACTTTGGCATGAAGATGCATATCGGCGCGGATGCCAGTTCGGGTCTCACCCATACCCTGATCACCACCCCCGACAACGTCAACGATGTGACGCAAGGCCACGCCTTGCTGCATGGCGAGGAACGCGTTGTCTTTGCGGATGCCGGCTATCAAGGTATTGATAAACGAAACGAGAAGCGAACCGACGCCACTTGGCATGTGGCGATGCGGCCCGGCAAACGCCAGGCCTTGCCGGACACCAAGGTGGGACGTCTGGACGAGAAGATTGAGCGCATCAAGGCGAGCATCCGCGCCAAGGTCGAGCACCCCTTCCACATCCTCAAGAACCTGTTTGGCCTGAGGAAGGTGCGCTACCGGGGTTTGGCCAAGAACACGGCGCAGTTGTTCACGCTGCTTGGGTTGGCGAATCTGATGATCGCCAAACGGCGATTGTTTGCACTTCATGCCCAAGGTGCGTCCTGAGATGGGGAAAACCTGGGAAGAGGCGCCCTCGGAGACGAAAAACCGGGCGAACAACCCCTACTACGGCCGGCATTCGACCTCGCATGTCCCATCGTTCGATTCTGTCGCCGACTGTGCCACCGTTTCTCATCAAAACCTGATTTGTTCAGCGTGTCCTTAAGTCCGGCAGGCTTCTAGCTACCCCGCGGCACCCGCCGCGCGCGCCAGCCGATCAGGCCCAGGCCGGCAAGCAGCAGCAGGGTATCCGCCGGCTCCGGCACCGGAGCGGCCTGCGTATAGCCGAGGCTGACCATCTCCGTGAGGTCGTTGGAACTCACCAGCAGTTCGCGTCCCGCCATGACCCCATAATTGAAGGCATCGTTGGGCTGGCCAGTCCAATCGCCCAGATCCCCTGCGCTGGCATTGCCGTTGAAGGAAACGAGGGACGTCGCACCCCTATCGGTGGAAAAGTAGGCGCTGGTGCCGCTGGTGTCGAGGGTGCCCTTGGCCGTATAGCGATAAAGGTCGAGCACCGACTCGTGGCCAGGCAGGGCGCTGTAGCGCCCCAGCACTTCGGAGATTTCGTGCTCCGCCACGCCGATGAAATCGTAGGCGCCCTGTTGCGCCCGCTGGTTCGGGTCGAAGGTCCAGGTGGCCGTGCTATCGAAACCTACCGAACCATCGAGAGCAGGGTAAGCGCCAGGAACCAACCCTAGAGCCTTGGCATTGGCGCTGCTCAGATAGATCGAACCGTGGTTGGTGGGGTCGCTGGCAGGCAGCGACGCTGATGGAAGAACACTCTGGAGTTGCGCGAATTTCGTCGTGATTTCGCTGAAGGAGCTTGCCCCCAACGCACCGCTGGAAATCTGGGTCGAACCCACGTAGCCCCAACCCACGCTGAGGTTGACGGTGATGTTGTTGGTGAAAGTGTTCTGATAGAAGGTGATCGCATCATTGAAGGCCTGCTCGATGCTCGTGGCGTTCGATGCGTTGGTAACGCTGGAGCCGTAGCTGACGTTGAACGTCAAGGCATAGGCCGGAGTGGCCAGCAGGCCTCCCGCCAGCGCAGCGGCAAAGGCGGCGCGCAATGCAGGGCGAACAGGACGACGCGGCGAACCTGGCCGCGTGGCGTGGGGTTTCTTCATGGTGACTATGTCTCCGCGATATGTAAGGGGTGTCCCAGCATCCTACGACCCACTGGAAGCATCCCTTTAGTGTTGTTCTCCAAGTACCGCTGCTTGTTGCTTTTAGTGTTTTGCCGGCCTGCGTCGAACGCTTGCAACTGCGCATCGGGCCAGCGTGCCGCAGTCTAACCGGGAATTCGGCCTGGGGAAAAACCGCTCGTCGGCCATCTAGGCAGCCGCCTGCGCCTCGGCCAGCAGCCACGCGCGGAAGGCCGCGACCTTGGCCAGCTTGAGGCGCGCGGAGGGCAACACCAGGTGATAGGCCAGGCGGGTATCGAGCGCCTCATCGAGCAGGCGCACCAGCCGCCCCGCCTTGAGATCGTCCGCCACCAGGCTATGCCAGGCGAGCGCCACCCCTAGCCCGGACACGGCGGCCTGCAGGGTCAGGCCGCTGTCGCCGAAACGCCGCACGCGCAGGGGCCCTTGCAGCGCCACGCCGCGCGCGGCGAACCACGCCTCCCACTCGGGGAAGGCGCGGTTCGCGGTATGCCACTCGTCCTTGAGCAAAGGCTTGCGGGCGATGTCGGCGACGGTCTCGAGGTCGCCCGCCAGGCTGGGCGCCGCCACCGCGATGATGCTTTCCGCCATCAGCCGCTCAACGTGCAGGCCGGGATAATCCCCGCCGCCGAAGCGGATGGCGGCATCGACATCCTCCAGGGCGAAATCCACCAGACGATGGGTGGCGAGCAGGCGCAGCTCGATGTCGGGATGGCGGCTCTCGAAACCCTCCATGCGCGGCACCAGCCAACGCGCGGCGAAGGCCGGCGGGGTGGAGACCACCAGCGGGCCGTCCTGCGCCCCGGCGCGCAGCTGCAAGGCGGCGCGCTCCAGGCGGTCGAAGGCGTCGCTCAGGAGCGGCAACGCCGCCTGCGCCGCGTCGCTCAGCGCCAGCGTCTTGCCACGCCTGAGCAGCGGCTTGCCGAGGATGTCCTCCAACTGCTTGACCTGCTGGCTCACCGCCGCGGGGGTGACATGCAGTTCCTCGGCCGCGCGCGCCATCGACGCGTGGCGCGCAACCGCCTCGAAGGCACGCAGGGCGTTGAGCGGGGGCAGACGTCTTTTCATTAGATTTTCTTAACCATGTGGCAAAAAAGTCTCGTTTGTCGCCCTGGATTATGCGATATAGATTGGACAGCGTTTAGACATTCTGCATAGGTGCGCCATGCCGGCCAAATGGATCTACCTGCTCGTCACCACCGCGGCGTTTTTCTGGGGCGCCAATTTCGTCCTTGCCGGAGCCGTGCTGGCCGACCTGCCGCCGCTCTGGGCCGCGGCCCTGCGCTTTGTGCTCGGCGCCGCCCTGATGCTGGCGATCGCCGTGCGCCAGGGCGTAGACCTATGGGGCCTGGCGAAACGCCATGCGGGCGCCTACCTGCTGCTGGGCGTGGTGGGCATCGCCGCCTTCAACCTCCTGTTCTTCCATGCCCTCAAGACCACCTCGGCGGACAGCGGCGCCCTCATCATGGCCACCAATCCGCTGCTCACCACCCTGCTGGCTGCCGTCCTCCTCGGCGAGCGCCCCAGCGCCCGCCACCTGGCGGCGCTGCCGCTGGCGCTGGCCGGCGTGGCCGTGGTCATTTCCCAGGGCGACGTGCAGCGCCTGGCGCATCTGCAGGTGGCCGAGGGCGATGTGCTCATGCTGATGGCCAATGTGACCTGGGCGCTGTTCAACGTTTTCTCGCGCCGCTACATGCCCCCCGGCTCGGCGGTGGGCAACACCGCGCTGATGATGACGGCGGGGGCGGGCGTGCTGCTCGCTGCGGCGCTCGCGGATGGAGGCAGCTTTGCCCTGCCGGGCCTGCGCGCCGGCGTGGCCCTGGCCGTCATGGCGGTGGGGGGGACGGTGCTGGCCTATCTGTTCTGGGGCATGGGCATCCAGCGCCTGGGCGCGGCCCGCACGGCGCTGTTCCTCAACCTGGTGCCGGTGTGCGCCATGCTGGTCGGCGGCATGCTGGGCACGCCGCCCACGGCCGTCCAGATTGCGGGCGGGCTGCTGGTGCTGGGCAGCGTGGCGATGGCCATGATGCCGCGCTGGCGCGCGGCGGCGACATGAACCGCCCGGCGGGCAGGGAAAGCACCGCGCCCGCCAAAGCCGGGTGCTTCAGTACCTGCGCCGCTGCTGCGGGCCGGCCGCGCCGCGGCCTTCGATGTGGCGGAAGGTGATGCGCCCCTTGCTCAGGTCGTAGGGCGAGAGTTCGAGGGAAACCTTGTCGCCGGCAAGGATGCGGATATGGTGCTTGCGCATCTTGCCTGCGCTGTAGGCCACGAGGTTGTGGCCATTGTCTAGGGTCACGCGGTAACGCGAATCGGGCAGCACTTCGACCACCACACCGTTCATTTCGAGAAGTTCTTCTTTGGCCATGGCCGCATCTCCTGAGAAAAATCGGAAAGAAAAAGCCCGGCCAACGCCGGGCTTTTCCGGGAGGGAAGCGGACCGGGCCGGAACCTGGATCTACAACCCTGGGCAAGGCTCATGGCATGGCCCAAGCCACGCCGGCCCCGCCGGCTTAGTCGGCCGCGCGTATGTTCGACGCCTGCTTCCCTTTCGGGCCCTGGGTGATGTCGAAGGCGACGCGCTGTCCTTCGGTCAGGGTCTTGAAGCCCTGGCTCTGGATGGCGGAAAAATGGGCGAACAGATCTTCGCCGCCGCCCTCGGGAGCGATGAAGCCGAAGCCCTTGGAATCGTTAAACCACTTCACGGTGCCTGTAGTCATGTCTTGCTATCCTCAAAAAACAATCAAAGCGGGGGCATGGCCCCCATGGGGGACGATGGTCAAGACGGGCAGGGTGATGAAGGGGAGTCGCCTGC
>JAJXXS010000094.1:0-5322 GCA_021780975.1 Pseudomonadota bacterium | reverse complement strand
TCGTTAAACCACTTCACGGTGCCTGTAGTCATGTCTTGCTATCCTCAAAAAACAATCAAAGCGGGGGCATGGCCCCCATGGGGGACGATGGTCAAGACGGGCAGGGTGATGAAGGGGAGTCGCCTGCAGGACGCAGGGATGAAACCAGACAACAACAGCATTACTTGAGAATCGCTGGGCGCAGCATACGCCGCATTTGCCCCAATAGCAAACAGGGGCATTGCGCGCCGGCCGATGCCGGCGCCGGCACGCCCCTGCGCTAGCGATTGCTGATGTAGGCGTAGCCCTGCATCTGCTTCTTGGCGAGCTGGAGAATGCCCGCCGGCACCACCTTCATGTAGGAATAGATGTCGCCTGAGTGGATGTGCAGGCTGTACATGGAAGCATGACACACGCGGAACTGCACGCCCTGCTCGTGCAGCGCCTGGAACTGCGCGTCGTAGCTGCTGTACTCCTGCTTCCACGAGTCCGCCGTCAGCACCGCGGTGCCGTAGAGGACGAACTGGATCTGGTAGCGGTAACCCTTGCCCTTGAGATAGCGCACCGTCGCCGCGGCATTGATGATCGACTCCTTGAGCTGGTTGCCGGGGTCGGCCACGCCGAACACGATCTTCACGGGCTGATGCTTCTTGAAGTAGCCGCCGAAATTCATCTCCGGCGTAAAGGGCACCGACTCGATGCCGGGGAAGTCCGGCAGCTCGACGGCGCGCGCGGCGCCAGCCGCGACCAGCGCAAGACTCAGGATGAGAAAAGACAACAACGGCTTCACGGACGACTCCCTTAAAAAATGTCAGCGGCCCAGCCACTCAAGCAGCAGCACCGCGCCGCCCGCCACGGCCAGGCAGATCAGGCAGGCGAAAAAAATCTTCAGCGCCTTGGGCAAGGTTCAGCCCAGGTAGTCGCGCTTGCCCAGCTCCACCCCGTTGTGGCGCAGGATGTCGTAAGCCGTGGTGATGTGGAAATACAGGTTGGGCAAGGCGCGATGAAACAGAAAATCCTGCCCGCGGTACTTCACTACTGTGTCGCCGCGCTTGAGCGTGATCTCGCGGTCCTCGGTGCCGTCGATCTGGTCCGGCCGGAAGGCGCTCACGTAGGCGATGGTCTTTTTCACGCGCTCGATCAGTTGGGCAAAGGTGGTCTCGTTGTCCTCATACGCAGGCGGTTCCACCCCGGCCAGGCGCGCCGCGCCGCCCTTGGCCGCATCCACCGCAATCTGCACCTGCTTGGCGAAGGCGAACATGTCGGGATAGAGGCGGAAATTGATGAGCACGGCCGGGTCGATCTTCTTCGCCTCGCAATGCGCCGCCGCCTTCTCCAGGATGGCGGCAAGGTTGTTCAGCATGCGGGTGAAGACCGGCACCGAGGCCTGGTACATGGAAAGGGTCATGGCTCGCTCCAAATCGGGTTGGAAACAGGGAGCCGATGATAGCGGAAAGCGCTGATTGCGGCCTGACACAGCTGTGCTAGGCGAGGCCGATACCATGGTCTCCAACAGGGGATTTGGCCCTCCCTGTCGCAATCTACGGTTTGGCGCGATCTCTTTCGTTCGCGCGAATGAACCGCGCGAGGTGGAAGCTCGCGAGATTCACCTCTTCCGGGGCGAGACGCTGTGGTGCAGCCGCCAAAAACTTAGGCAGGGCTTTAGGCTCCAGCACCCACATGTTGCGTAGGCTCCCTTCGGCTTGCTCGATAAACCAGCCCGCAAAAACCACCACCGGAAAGACCTCAAAGTTGCGGCCCGTGCTCTCAACCAACAGGCCGCGCAGCCAACCCGCCTGGGCACGGGCCTGCACTGCCGCGTCACGCTCCGGCTCGCGGCCCGCCGCGCTGATCTTTTCGCCATCAAACCTGATTCTGGCTTCGCCCCGCGCGGGTTTGCTCCAAGTCTTGGTTTCGATCGTGAACACGCCGGCCGGCCCAATCAATACATGGTCCACATTGAAGCCGACACCAATCAGGTCGTGGAAGACTTGATAGCCTGCTTGGCGCAAACGCTCCAGGAATTGGCCCACCGCCTTTTCGCCTTCAATGCCTTGCTTGAGGGCCCGCAAGCGTGGGCGCGTCCTCCAGACTCGCCAGGCAGCAAACCCGATGAACAACACGGCGACAACCGTGAATACGACAGGGTTCGGGGGTTGCTTGGAGAAATAGCGCCACCACTCCATGGCGGCAAATACAGCAAAGAAGACGGCAGCAGCAGCGGCATCTCCAGCTTGTCCTCGACCAGTTTGCGGCGCTGTTCCTCAAGCGACTGTCCGGGCAGACGCAGGGGCTTATCTCTCAGCGGTGATCGCCGAGGCTCACTCATGCGAACTCCACGACGCATCACATAATCCCGCAGCGATTGCCCTTGGCCAGCCGGCCCTGTTCGATCAGCGCGTCGCGGGCGGCCTCGAAATCCGCGTCGGAGGCGTCCTTCACGGCGCCGAGGAATTTTTCCTTGAGGCTCTGATTGCCGATGGCGCTGCCGTCTTCCGGGACCAGTCGAACCAGGGTTGCTTGCAAAGCCGGCATGACCGGCGTCCTCCTCTGCCTTCTTGTCAGGCGAATCTTCGCATAACACGACGGCCTCGCGGCGAGCCGCAGACCAGCGCGGATTAAGGCGCTCTTAGCCCCGGCGCCCGGCCTGCAATCCCCCGCGGGTGTACCATCGCCCCATGACCAGCTTCCTCGCCCTCTACGGACTGTTTCTCGCCAAGATCGCCACCCTGGTGGTGGCCGTGCTGATCCTCGTCGCCGGCATCGCCGCCCTTACGCGCCGCAAGCGCAAGGAGGCCGGCCACATCGTGGTCACCGACATCAACCGCCAGCTGGAGGAAGCGGGCGACAGCATCGAGGCAGTGCGCCTGCCGGCCAAGCTGCGCCGGGCGCTGCACAAACAGCGCAAGGCGCAGCATCGTGCCGAGCAGAAGGCGCTGCACGAGGCCCCCTGTACCTTCCTGCTCGACTTCAAGGGCGATCTGCGCGCTTCCACCCTGGACTCGCTGCGCGCGGAAATCAGCGCCGTGCTGCAGGTGGCGAAACCGGGCGACGCGGTGCTGGTGCGCGTGGAAAGCGGCGGCGGCATGGTCAACCGCTACGGCCTCGCCGCGGCGCAACTGCTGCGCCTGCGTGCCGCGCAGCTGCCGCTCACGGTGATGGTGGACAACGTCGCCGCCAGCGGCGGCTACCTCATGGCGGCGGTGGCGGACCGCATCATCGCTTCGCCCTTCGCCCTGGTCGGCTCCATCGGCGTGGTGGCGCAGCTGCCCAACTTCCACCGCTGGCTCAAGGAGCACAACATCGACTGGGAGCAGTTCACCGCCGGCAAATACAAGCGCACGGTCACGATCTTCGGCGAGAACACCGAGGAAGGCCGCGCCAAGCTGCGCGAGGAGCTGGAGGACGTGCACGTGCAGTTCCGCGACTTCGTGCAGGAACGGCGCACGCAGCTCGACATGGACAAGGTCGGCACCGGCGAGGTGTGGCTGGGCAGCAAGGCGCTGGAGTTGGGCCTGGTGGACGAGCTAGCCACCAGCGACGAGGTGGTGCGCGCCGCCTGCCAGCGCGGGCGCGTGCTGCAGGTGCACTACCGCATCAAGCGCTCGCTGCCGGAGCGTCTGCGCGCCTCCGCGCAGATGGCCTGGGATACGGTCTGGCAGCCGCCGCTGCCCTGAAGATAACGCCGGCCTCGCGCCCGGCCACGCAGGGCGCAGCCATGGGCTAGGATGAGGAATTCTTCCCGCTCTCCCCGGAGGTGCCATGGCGGAATTTCACGATTACCTCATCGTCGGCGCCGGGCTGGCCGGCGCGGCCGCAGCGCAGGGCATCCGTGAACTGGACAGCGGCGGCAGCATCCTGCTGATGGGCAGCGAACCCGATCCGCCCTACCACCGCCCGCCTCTGTCCAAGGCCTTGTGGCTGGGCAAGGAAAGCCTGGACAGCATCGCCTACAAATCCGCCGATGAATGGCGCGCGCAGGGTGTGCGCCTGCAGTTGAGCGACGCCGTCGTCGCCCTCGACGCCACCAACAAGGAAGTCGCCACCGCCAGCGGGGCGCGTTTCGCCTACCGCAAGCTGCTGCTCGCCACGGGCGGACAGGCGCGCACCCTGCAGGTGCCCGCGGCGGTGCGCGAGCGCATCCATGTGCTGCGTACCCTAGCCGATTACCAGCGCCTGCACGCGCTGGCCAGCCGGGGCGGCAGGGCGCTGATCGTCGGCGGCAGCTTCATCGGCGCGGAAATGGCCTGCGCGCTCGCCGCCCAGCAGGGCGTGAGCGTCAGCATGGTGTTTCCCGGTCCCGGACCGCTCGCCCAGATCCTGCCGCAGCCGCTCACGCGGGTGGTGGCGGACCGCTACCGCGCGCATGGGGTACACCTGTACGCGGAAGATCGGGTGGTCGAGTTCGCCGCGCGCGGCGCCGGCCTGCTGGCGCGCACCGAGCGCGGCGAGCAGATCGAGGCGGACTGGGCGCTGGCCGGCGTAGGCCTGGAGCCGGCGGTCGGGCTGGCGCAGGCGGCAGGCCTGGAAGTGGCCAACGGCGTGCGCGTCAACGCCCTGCTGCAGACAAGCTACCCTGACATCTACGCGGCAGGCGATCTCGCCAGCTATCCCGACCCGGTGTGGGGGGAGTCGGTCCGGCCCGAGCATTGGGACAATGCGCTCGCCTCGGGCCGCGCCGCGGGGCGCAACATGGCTGGCGCCGGCGAAATCTTCGGCCACCAGAGCATGTTCTTCAGCGACCTGTTCGATATCGGCTTCGAAGCGGTCGGCACCCTCTCCAGCCGGCTGGAGACTTATGTGGACATGGGCGCCGAACTGAACAAGGGTGTCGTTTACTACCTGCGGCAAAGCCAAGTGTGCGGCGTCCTGCTCTGGAACACGTCGGAGCAAGTGGATGCGGCGCGCGCGCTGATCGCGGCCAAGGAAAGCGTCTGGCCGGCCGATCTCAAGGGCCGCCTCGGCTGAGTCGCCCGCCGCGCCGCCTGCTCGACCGGGGATGGAGGCGCAGTGCCGCCACGCGACGCCTGATCTCGCCGGCCGCCTGCGGGCTTGCCTCGGCGCCGTAGCGCGCGGCGACGTAGAGCGCGTTGATGGCGCGCAATTCCTCCCCCGCCTCGGGAAAGCGCCGCGCCGCGCGCGCGATGAAATCGTTCGGCCCTTCGTGCGGCAGGCGCGCGACGCCCACGCGCGCCAGGCGCCGCAGCAGCCGGGCGTAGGCGGCCTCCAGGGGCGCCGGGCGCGCGGCACGCCCGCGCCAGGCATAGACGCCCGCGTAGCCCAGGACCAGCGCGGTGAGGGTGCCCACCATGCCGAGTATCAGGGCGCTTGCGCCCCACCCTG
>JAJXXS010000009.1 GCA_021780975.1 Pseudomonadota bacterium | reverse complement strand
GCAGGGCGGCGGCAGTGGCGGCAATGACACGGTCGCCCGCCTGGTGGCCGTAGTTGTCGTTGATGATCTTGAAACGATCGATGTCGCACAGAAGCAGGCAGAAGCCCGTGTTCTGGCGCTGCGCCTGGCCCATGGTGCGCTGCAGTACTTCCTGCATGGCCTGGCGCGTGAGCAGGCCGGAAAGGCGGTCGACAGTAGCCATGCGCTGCAGCTTCTCGCGCAGGGAGGTCTGCGCCACAGTGGCATCAGCCAGCTTGTAGCCCGCGATCATGCCCAGCAGATTGGATGAAACAAGAAAGAAAAGATTGTTGATGAACTGCGCCCGCAGCATCGCATCATGGCCCAGCATGCCCTGCTCCAGGCCTGCCACCGCGACATAGATCAGAGTGATGAGCCAGCCTGTCAGACTGGCGTAGAACAGGCGCAGGCGCGCAATCGTGTACGCCCACAGCGTGATCAGAAGCAGGCCGGAATAATAGGCCGTGTATCCCGGCTCCGTGGGCAGCGCCACGGCAAGCTGGAGGTACACGCCAAAGGCGCAGATGATGGCATGCCACATCAGGAGCGGCTGCAGATAGCGCCGCGCCACGCGCGTAAAGCTGAGCAGGGTATTGACGACCATGATCGGTTCGATCAGGGCGAAACGTATGAACCAGGTTTCCTTCAGCGTGTATGGAAAAACCCAGGGATCCAGCAAGCCAAAGACACCATAGAGCACCGTGCCCATGATAAGGGCGATGCGCGCCATCCTCACCGTGTGCTGCTCGTGCTCATCGAGGTAACGCTCCTCGATTTCCGTCTTGAAGTTCAGCCCATACGCCGAATCCGTCAGCGAACCATCCGGCGCTGCGAGCAAGGAATCCCACCAGCGCCGCCTGGCCCGCTGCCCACTGGCATCGTCTTGCGGCTGTACCTGCGCCGAATCGCTTGTCATACCGGGCTCCTAGTGCGCCGTCGCCAGCCGTCGCAGGCGGCCAAGGATGCAGGAAACGACGGCGCCGCAGCATGTCATGCAATGGTGCCACAAGCGCAACAGAAACAGCATCATCGCCTGCAGGACGATCGCCCACCCCGGCATTTCCTTCGCCCAGGGCAGGCCGCGCGCGAAGCGCAGCGCATCGGCCAGGCGCCAGATTCTGAACACGGCCGGCTCCTGCAGTTTCCAGATGCGGCAATAGCGTGCGCGCACACCGCTGGCGTCGATGACGGCATTGACGGCGCGGCGCGCCGCTTCGTTGGCGCCCTCCATGGTCGCCAGATCCGTGTTGGTCTGCACGTAATCCGCAGCGAGAAACAGGTTGGGGATGCGCGTATAAGCAGTCGGCCGCAAATGCCAGGAGTTCACCAGGTTTACCAGCAATGGCTGGCTGTTGCGCTTCTTCCGCGCCTGGGGATCATGTGCCGGCTGGAACTCGATGTCCGGGTCCAGGAACCAGGAATGCAGGTTGGCGTCCCTGAGAATTTCCTTGCCGCCGACATTGAGGCTGCGCTTGAGCTGCTCCCACACCTCGGCGCCGATCTCCTCGCGGGTGCAGTCCCGGGCCGGCTTGCCGTACAGAATGCCCGGTGCATCCCAATCGGAGATGTCCACCGACAGCACGCCTCTGACCCTGCCGTCGCCGTAATGATCCAGCTCCACCCCTGCCCAGAACTGCTTCTGCGAGATGGAGGTGAGCGCCCAGCTCGAATCGACATAGATGACGTGCCCATGGGTGATAGGCAGATCCTCGTAGAGGTAAAACTGGGCACCGTTCATCCAGGCCAGGTATTCGACCTCGCCACCCGCTGCGGGCGTCGCCCAGTCCTGCCAAGCCGCCAGGTCGGGATCCCAACCCAGGCGCTTCACATTGGCCAGGGTGGGATCGGCGCCCAGCATTTCCGGCGTCAGCAGCGCCGCCATCCTTTCCACCGGAAGCGCCATCACATAGTAATCGGCGGCCACCTCTTGCGCGACGCCCTCGCGCGCAATGCCGACACATTGGATCGCACCGTTCGCGTATGCGATGGAGACGACTTCGGCGCGTTCGTGATAGCGCACGCCGCGCCGCGCCAGATCAGCTCTCCACGGATCTATCCATGCGGCGTTGGTCGGCCCGTTCAGTACCCGGTCGCTGCTCGGCCCCGGTTCCAGCATGTTGAAGAGCAGAAGCACGAGGATGTGGCCCACGGTACGGGTGCTCGCCAGGGTCGCCTGGGCGGCGACCAGCGAGCGGGTCAAGCCGAGGCCGAGCAGCTTCTGATAGGCCGGCGAGCGCCTGGCTGCATCGATGAACTGCCACCAGCCGAGCTTCTCGTACTCGTTCATGCGGCGCTTGCCGCAACTCGTCATGATCTGCCACACACGCTCGGCGAAGAATTCCATGTCGGCGTCGGAAATGCCGGTGTCGCTGCCCAGCAGATCCTTCAGGATGACCAGCACATCCGCCAGGTTGCGGGGAAAGCCCGCAAGGACGACGATGGGGTTCTGACCGAAACGCGCCATCTCGATGCGCGTCGTATCCACCAGATTGTCAAATGCCGTGCGCCCATTCGCGACCGCTATTTCCTTCATGGTCGCGGTGATGTGCCGATAAAAACGAGGGAAGAAGCGGAAGCCGTGCTCGCCGGGCAAGGGCAAACGCCCGTCCACGCCGGACCCTGGCACCGGCACGCTGCGCGCCTTCCCGCCGGGGATGTCGAGGGCCTCA
>JAJXXS010000003.1 GCA_021780975.1 Pseudomonadota bacterium | reverse complement strand
GGGTCTCATAGCCCAGGCCAGCCTGCTCGACTGGCGCAACACCTTCTATGCCGCGCTGGCCGGCGTGGGGCTGTTTCTCTCCGGCGTCGTGAGCGGATACTATGACAACAAGGCGGTGTACGAGCACATCCCCGCACGCCTCGCGCGCCTGACGTGGCCGCCCCGCATCATCGGCGAGCAGGCATGGCAGGCGGTCGCGGCCTACCTCGGACGCCATTTGGGCGGGCTCGCCGGCAACATGTTCTTCGGCTTCTACCTGGGACTCCTCGGCGCGTTCGGCCACATGGCCGGCCTGCCTCTCGACATCCGCCACATCGCCTTCGCTTCGGCCAATCTCGCCTACGGCCTTGGCGCGCTGGACTGGCGCGTGTCGGGCACGCTGGTCGCCGCCACCCTGGGCGGCGTGCTGGTCATAGGGCTCACCAATCTGCTGGTCAGCTTCGCCCTCGCCTTCTACGTCGCCCTGCGCGCCTCGCACATCGAACGCCGCCATGCCGGACGCTGGGTGGCGCGCGCGCTGGTCGCGTTGGCGCTGCATCCCTGGCGCGCCCTGCGGCGTGTATCATGAGCGCCTGAGGAGATTTCCATGAGCACCCCCCTTAACGTCATTCTGGTGGACGACCATCCCCTGCTGCGCATGGGGGTGGCCGGTTATATCGGCCAGGCAGGCGACATGCGCCTGCTCGCCGAACTGTCCAACGCCGCGGATCTGCGCGCCTGGCTGGCGCGCGGCGAGAAGGCCGACGTCGTGCTGCTGGATCGCTCGCTACCTGACGCGGACGGGCTGGACCTGGTTTCCGAGCTGCGCGAGGCGGGACTCAAGGTCATCATGCTCACCATTGCCGACAGCGACGAGGAAATCTCCGAAGCCATCGCCGCGGGCGTGGACGGCTACGTGCTGAAGTCCACCGAACCGGCGCAGGTGCTCGCCGCCATCCGCAACGTCGGCGAAGGGCAGAGCAGCTTTCCGCTCAACATCATGCAGAAGATGGCGCGCGGCGAACTGCAGCAGCACGCGCTCTCTGCCCTCACTCCGCGCGAAATGGAAATCGTCGCCTACGTTAAGGAAGGCTTGAGCAACAAGATCATCGCCTACAAGCTCAGCCTGTCGGAGAACACCGTGCGCAACCACCTGCGCAACATCATGGAAAAGCTGGGCCTGCGCAACCGCGTGCAGGTCGCCACCCTCGCCCTCAAGGAAGATCGCCGGCGCCACTGAGCCCGCCGCACCGCAGGGTTGCTTAACCCTGCATTCAGCCTGCGGCGGGCCAAGCGCGTCGCCCTACCTCTCCGGTGCCTGGCGCACTGCCTCGCCCCGCGCAGTTTTCTGGTCTATAGACAAAGTTCAAACGATGTCCAAAAACCACGAGGACCGGAGGCCATCATGCAAGTCACCCGAAGGCAGTTCTTCAAGCTGTGCGGCGCAGGGTTGGGCGGTTCCAGCCTGGCGCTCATGGGCTTCTCCCCGGCCCAGGCCCTGGCCGACGTGCGCACCTTCAAGCTCGAGCGTACCGTGGAAACGCGCAACACCTGTCCCTACTGCTCGGTGAGCTGCGGGCTCATCATGTACAGCCTGGGCGACCGGGCGAAAAACGCCAAGTCCTCCATCGTGCACATCGAGGGTGACCCGGACCATCCGGTCAACCGTGGTACGCTCTGCCCCAAGGGCGCCGGCCTGCTCGATTTCGTGCATAGCGACAGCCGCCTCAAATACCCTGAGTACCGCGCCCCCGGAGCCAAGACCTGGCAGCGCATCTCCTGGGACGAGGCCTACTCGCGCATCTCCCGCCTGATGAAGGACGACCGCGACAAGAACTTCGTGGCCAAGAACGCCGAGGGTGCCACCGTGAATCGCTGGCTGACCACCGGCTTTCTCGCCGCCTCGGCTTCCAGCAACGAAGCCGGCTACCTGACCCACAAAGTCGTCCGCAGCCTCGGCATACTGGCCTTCGACAACCAGGCGCGCGTCTGACACGGACCTACGGTGGCAAGTCTTGCCCCTACGTTCGGTCGCGGCGCGATGACCAACCACTGGGTTGACATCAAGAATGCCAACCTCGTTCTCATCATGGGCGGCAACGCCGCGGAGGCCCACCCCTGCGGCTTCAAATGGGTCACCGAAGCCAAGGCCCACAAGGGCGCCAAGCTCATCGTGGTGGACCCGCGCTTCAACCGCTCGGCCGCCATGGCGGACTACTACGCGCCCATCCGCACGGGCACCGACATCGCCTTTCTGGGCGGCCTCATCAACTACTTGCTGTCCCACGACAAGATCAACCACGAGTATGTGAAGGCCTACACCAACGCGGGATATCTGGTGGACAGCGCCTACGGCTTCGAGGACGGTCTCTTCAGCGGCTACGATGCGGCAAAGCGCGCCTATGACAAGAGCAGCTGGTCCTATGTCAAAGGGTCGGACGGCTACGTCCAAGTGGACGAAACCATGAGCGACCCGCGCTGCGTGATGAACCTCATGAAGGCCCACTATGCCCGCTACACGCCGGAAGTGGTCAGTAACATCTGCGGCACCCCGCAGGATCAATTCCTGCACGTGTGTGAGATGATCTCCGCGACCTCGGCACCCACCCAAACCATGACCATCATGTATGCCCTGGGCTGGACCCAGCACTCGGTCGGCACGCAGATGATCCGCACCGCGGCCATGGTGCAACTGCTGCTGGGCAACGTCGGCAT
>JAJXXS010000285.1 GCA_021780975.1 Pseudomonadota bacterium | reverse complement strand
CTTCTGATGGTTGCGGTAGATCGAAGCCTCCAGCAGGATGCGCTCCTCGGACAGAAAGCGTCCCTCCAGCATGTCGGCCAGGGTCGCTTCCATGCTGTCCAGGGGAATGTCGGCAAGAAAGCCCAGCCGCCCCTGATTGATGCCTATCATGGGCACCTTGCTGCGCGCCAGCACGCGGCCGATGGACAGCATGGTGCCATCGCCGCCCAGCACCACCACCACCGAGGCGATGCCGCCGATGTCCGACAGGTATTCCATGCGGTAATCGGGGATATCCAGGTTTTCCGCGGTCTGGCGCGCGAGTATGACCTCGTGGCCGCGCTCCGTGAGGAAGCGGGCCAGCTTGAGCACCGACTCACCGATGGCCACGCTGTCGTACTTGCCGGCCAGCGCTATGATGGGGAAGGCTTGGGACATGGGCGGATTATACGTGCTGCCCGGGGCCTGCTGGGGCTATCATAGGCGCGTGTACGCCGTGTTTTCCCCCCTCCCATGCTGACCGAACGCGCCCGCATCCTCCTCAAGGCGCTGGTGGAGCGTTATATCGCCGAGGGCGAGCCGGTCGGCTCGCGCACGCTCTCGCGCCACTCCGGCCTCGACCTCTCGGCGGCGACCATCCGCAACATCATGGCCGACCTCGAAGAGCTGGGCTATGTGGCCAGCCCGCACACCTCGGCCGGACGCCTGCCCACCCCGCGTGGCTACCGCTTCTTCGTCGACACCCTGCTCACCGTCAAGCCCCTGGAAGAAGCCGCGCACAGCCAGCTGCAGGCCCAGCTCTCCCCTGCTGACCCGCAGAAGCTCATCAGCCAGGCGTCCAACCTGCTGTCGGAACTGACCCAGTTTGCCGGTTTGGTGATGACACCGCGGCGCAATCCCACCTTCCGCCAGGTGGAATTCCTGCGCCTGTCGGACAAGCGCGTGCTGCTTATCATCGTCACGCTCAAGGGGGAAGTGGAAAACCGCGTGCTGCTCACCGACCGCTCCTACACCCAGGCGCAGTTGATCGAGTCGGCCAATTATTTCAACACCCATTACGCCGGGCGCACCTTCGACCAGGTGAAGGCCCTGCTGCGCGACGAGCTCGGCCGCCTGCGTGACGACATGACAGGCCTGCTCGCCGCCGCCGCCGAGGCCGGCAGCGAGGCACTGGAGGAAGGGCGCGAGTCGGTGGTGGTGTCGGGCAGCCGCAATCTGCTCAACATCGCCGACCTCTCCTCCAACATGACGACGCTGCGCAAGCTGTTCGACGCCTTCGAGCAGAAGACCGCCCTCATGCAGTTGCTCGACCAGTCGCGCAGCGCCCAGGGCGTGCAGATCTTCATCGGCGGCGAGTCAGTCCTGCTGCCGCTGGATGAATGCAGCATGGTGACGGCGCCCTACGAAGTGAACGGACAGGTGGTCGGCACGCTGGGCGTGGTCGGTCCCACGCGCATGGCCTACGAGCGCATCATCCCCATCGTCGACGTGACTGCGCGCCTGCTGTCGAACGCCCTCTCGCAGTCCTGAGCGCAACCACCCCCGCCTCCCCATGCGTTACCTGCCCGAAGCCGCCCACCGCCACGACCGCGCCGCCAAGCTGGGCATCCTCCTCGTCAATCTGGGCACCCCGGATGCGCCCACGCCCGCTGCGCTGCGACGCTACCTCGGCGAATTCCTCTGGGATCCTCGCGTAGTGGAGATTCCCCGCCCTTTGTGGTGGCTGATCCTCAAAGGCGTCATCCTCAACACCCGGCCGAAGCAGTCCGCCGCCAAGTACGCCGCGATCTGGACCGACGAGGGCTCCCCCCTGCTGGTCCATACGCGCAGACAGGCCACCCTGCTCAAGGGCTGGCTGGGGGAGCACACACAGGCGCCATTCGCGCTGCGCTGCGCCATGCGCTACGGGCAACCGTCCATCGCCAGCGCCCTGGACGAGCTGCGCGCCGAACGCTGCGACCGCCTGCTGGTGCTGCCCCTCTACCCGCAATATGCGGCATCGACAACGGCAAGCGCCGCCGACGCCGTGTTCGCGCATCTGCGCAAGATCCGCACCCTGCCGGCGCTGCGCCTGGTGCGCCAGTATCACGACCACCCCGCGTATATCGCGGCGCTGGCGGCGAACGTGCGCGATTACTGGCAGCGCGAGGGCCAGGGTGAGCTGCTGCTCATGAGCTTTCACGGCCTGCCGCGCCGCAGCCTGACGCTCGGCGATCCCTACCACTGCCACTGCCAGAAGACGGCGCGCCTGCTGGCCGAGCGCCTCGGCCTCGCGCCGCAGGATTACCGCATCACCTTCCAGTCGCGCTTCGGCCGCGCCGAGTGGCTGCAGCCCTATACCGCCGCCACGCTGGCAGAACTGGGCCGGCAGAAACTGCGCCGGCTCGACGTCATCTGCCCCGGCTTCGTCGCCGACTGCCTGGAAACCCTGGAGGAAATCGCCATCGAGGGACGCGCGACCTTCCTCTCCCATGGCGGCGGCGAATACCGCTATATCCCTGCGCTGAACGAGCACCCTGCCTGGATCTCCGCGCTCGGCGAGATCGCCCTGGAAAATCTGCAGGGATGGCTGGAAGTGCCTGAGCAAACGGCCCTGGAGCAGAGCGCGTTGCGCGCCAAGGCCCTCGGCGCGGCCGCCTGAGGGCGCTCAGCCGATGGCAGACGGAATTAGTGCTACTGGCGCCCGACTGGTAGGTGCCTGCCGGCAATGCACACTGGAATTGTCGGTTT
>JAJXXS010000182.1 GCA_021780975.1 Pseudomonadota bacterium | reverse complement strand
GCGAGGCGAGCGCGGCGCAGTACTTGAGAAACGCGCGCCGGCTCACGCCCTGGCGGAGCAGCGCTTCTTCCAATGTGGGGTCTTCGTTCATCATGCCTCGCTGCGCGCTCGTCAAGCTCCGGGGGACGGCGCCGGCAGGCTGCCGAGCGCTTCGTGCAGGGCCCGGCTGGCATCGGCGACGTCGCCGCGGGGCGTGGCCAGGATCTCCGGCCGGCGCGTCACCTCCAGCACGTCAGCCACCACCTTGCCGTCCTCGTTGTAGTAGGTCGCGCGCCAGATGCCCGAATAAGAGGTCTCGTACACGCGCGTGGGGCCGAGGGCGTCGATGCGCGCCTCGATCTCGCCGGTGCCGAGAAAATCTTCCAGCATCTGCAGGTCCGCCTTGGAAAGCGGAATGCCGCGCAGGTCGATGGCGTCTTCGATACCCTCGGCGTCCAGTTTCGCCAGTCGCGTCGCCAACTCATGGATGAGCGCATGGGCGTTGCCGCTCAGGCGCTCGTCCGCTCCGTCCACGCGCACGCCGATGTTTGCCAGCCCGCTCACGCCTGCCACCTGCCCACCAAAGCGCGTACCTGGCGCGCGATCTCGGGGAGCGCCCGCGTCAGCGGGGCGCTCAGGCCGTCGGCCCAATCCACCCCCTGCGGCTGCACGCCCACGAGGGCCAGGCGCTGCGGCAGCGTGTCGGTGAGGGAGGCCACGCTCAGCAGGTCGAGCAGGCTGACCTCGTGCACGCTGCGCCCGCGCGTGCGCCGCAGATAGCGCTCCAGTTCGTCGTCCTCGAACACGGCGACGCTGCCGGGGGGCGCGCCCAGCTCCGCGGCGTCGATCACCACCAGATGCTGCGCCTCGCCCAGCGGCCCGGCGAGCGTGAAACTCAAGGTGCCGCCGTCGAGGTAGCTCACCGGCTCGGGCAGGGTATCGCAGTCGGCGAGGTAGCGCACCGCATGCACGCCGATGCCTTCGTCTCCCAGCAGGGTGTTGCCGATGCCGAGGACCAGTGTGTTGCGTAGAGACGGATCGCAGCTGGGGGTGGCAGTCATGTTCGAATTCTTGTGCGCGATGCTAGTCACCCTAGCAGCCGGGAAGGGAAATTCAACCCAGGAAAACATTCAAGTATTGCCGGCTAGGCGCCCGCCGGCCGAGGCGCTATAGTGCCAAGGAAAGGTGAACGGTCCGCCGCATCTCATGTGCCTTGGCATTCCCATGGAAATTCTTGCGATTGATGGCTATGTCGCCCGCTGCGGCGCGCGCGGCGTCGAGCGCGACGTGAACCTGTTCCTGCTGCAGGACAGTCCTGTCGCGGTCGGCGACCATGTGATGGTGCACGTGGGCTATGCGCTGCAGAAGATCAGCGCGGAGGAAGCCCGTTCGGCCTGGGAACTGTTCGACCAGATGCTGGATGCCCCCGGCCATGCATGAACTCTCCGTGTGCCAGGCCCTCATCCGCCAAGTCGAAGAAGTTGCCCGCCAGCATGGCGCAAAGCAGGTGAAGGCCATCCATCTCGACATCGGCCCGCTCTCCGGCGTGGAGCCGGAATTGTTACGCCGGGCTTACGACATCGCCGCGGGCGGCACCGCTGCCGAGGGTGCCCGGCTTCACATCGAGGCGCTGCCGCTGCGCGTGCGCTGCGAGGAATGCGGGGCGGAGAGCACGGTGGCGCCCAACCGCCTGCTGTGCGGGCGTTGCGGCACTTGGCATACGCGCCTCGTCAGCGGCGACGAAATGCTGCTGCGCAGCCTGGAACTGGATTTGCCCACCTCATAAGCGGAGACCTCCCATGTGCACGACCTGCGGCTGCGCCGTCACGCCCGGCAACCGGAAACTGGCCTTCCGCCCTGTCGCGGCGGGCACCACCAGCGTGACGGTGCTGCAGAACCTGCTCGCCGACAACGACCGCCAGGCGGAGCACAACCGCGCCCATCTGGATGACCATGGTGTGCTGGCCATCAACCTCATGTCCTCCCCCGGCGCGGGCAAGACCAGCCTGCTGGAGGCGACGCTGGAGGCACTGGGCAGCGAATACCGCATCGCCGTCATCGAGGGCGACCTGGAGACCGAGAACGACGCGCGCCGCATCCGCGCCCATGGCGTGCCGGCCGTGCAGATCACCACCGGCAGCGCCTGCCATCTTGACGCCCACATGGTGCATGACGCCCTGCATCAACTGGATCTGGACGGCCTCGACCTGCTGTTCGTCGAGAACGTGGGCAACCTGGTCTGCCCCGCCAGCTTCGACCTGGGCCAACATCGCAACGTGACCCTGCTGTCGGTCACCGAGGGCGACGACAAGCCGGAAAAATATCCGGTCATCTTCCGCGCCGCCGACGCCGTGCTGATCACCAAGACCGACCTTCTGGCGGTGCTGGACGATTTCGATCCCGCCCGCGCCGCCGCGCATGTGCGCCGCCTCGCCAGCGACGCGCCGCTGCTGGCACTGTCGGCGCGCAGACAGGAGGGAATCGCGGCCTGGCTGGACTGGCTGCGCACGGAACTGACCGCGCAGCGCGAGCGCCGGGCGCGCGGCGAGCGCGTGCGCCCGCGCGTGCAGCCCGACGGCGCCCGTCTGCACGCGCTGCAGCCCTGAGCATGGCGCGCGGCGCACAGGACTGGCTGGACCTCATCCGCGCCCTGCCGCTCGACGGCCGCCGCGTGCGCCTCATGAACGTGTGCGGCGGCCACGAGCGCTCGATTTCCCAGGCCGGCCTGCGCGGCGCCC
>JAJXXS010000213.1 GCA_021780975.1 Pseudomonadota bacterium | reverse complement strand
TTATCACGTTTGATGCTCGACACAGGCATGGCTCGATAGACGCGGGCGCCCTCATGACTTTTTCAGCCAGGCGCCACCTGGGGACGTTGACCAATTGGCCCTGGCTGGCCCACTCCCCTGCAACATGCGTTTGCAATTTGCGTGCAAGCCTGGGGATATGCCGCGGCCCCGCCATTTGCACGCGGCGCCATGCGTCATGATGGGTGCCGAGTGCGCCCGAACAGTGCCACGCCCGTTCTATCGCACGGAATCTGTGCATCATTTGTGGCCCGTCTCCAGAAACTCGCGCTTGTCTTTTACCTGCACCCACTGATCGGCATCAGGGAAGGGCTCCTTGCGCGCAGAGATCACCGGCCATTCCTTGGCGAGCATCGCATTCAATTCCGCATAGTGTTCGTATTCGACGGGGAGGTCCGAGAGTTCATAGATCGCCCCAGCTGGGCACTCATCAACGCATAATGAGCAGTCGATGCAGACCACCGGATCAATGACCAGAAAATTGGCCCCTTCATGAAAACAATCGACGGGGCACACTTCCACGCAATCTGTGTATTTGCAGCGGATGCAAGGTTCGGCTACCACATAGGCCATGGGATATCTCCGTGTCTCTAAGATTTGAGGGCGCCCAATTGACTCAGCGCAAGGCGGCACATCTTCCTTACATCGGGATCCGGGTCATTCAGCGCCTCCTCCAGGTAAGGGACGGCCGCAAGGTTTCCGATCTCCCCCAGGGCGATGGCGACCTCTTTGCGCAAATTGCTCACCGCATGGGAGAGTGTTTGGGTGAGAACCTCCATCGCCTCCGCCGCCTTGAGTTTCCCCAGGCTGCGCGTCGCCTTGAGGCGCACTTGCCAATAGGGGTCGTCCATCGCTTCCACCAACGGATGAATCGCCGCTCTGTCGCCGAGCTTGCCCAATGTCGTCGCCGCTTCATCTCGCACCTGCCAAGAGCTGTCCTTGAGTGCATCGACAAGTGCGGCGCCAACCTCGGGCGCATGCTGGGCGAATGCCAGGGCACCCACCGTAATGCGCCGCACCTCGGGATCGGGATCGGTTTTCGCGAGCCGTGCGATGTGTGGCAGCGCCTGGGCATTCTTCAGATACCCCAGCACCCCGACCGCGGCAGCACGCACCCCTGGATCGCCGTCATTCAGGGCTTGGAGTGCAGGGCCGTACGCCTCGGTGCGGCGCAGTTCACGCAGCGCTCGCAAAATGGATGCCTTGGCAAAGCCATCGGCGGTGCTGAGGCGATCCAGCAGCTGGCTCCCGTGGGAGGCCTCCTTGATCTCCGCAAGAGAGGTGGCCGCCGCTTTGCGCACCTCCGGCTCGTCGTCCACCAGCAGATCCAGCAACCCGCCTATGGCTGACTCGGACTCCATCCCTTCCAGGCACCTGGCAGCCTCTGCGCGCACCGATGCATCGGCATCCCGAGCCGCCCGGACAAGCAAGGGAACCATGACATCCTCTTCGCCTATGTCGAGGAGGTCCATCACCGCAATTCGGCGAACCTCGGGATCATCGTCTGCGAGCCGATGCCCTATCTGCTCAACTTCAATTGATTGCAACATGGTATGGGTTACCTCGGTGTGGCCGGCTGCTCAGCGCAACAGATAAGGGATGTCGACGTGTATCGCCCCAGTAGGGCAGTCTTTTTCGCAAGGCAGGCAATACCAGCATTCGTCGAATCGCATGTAGGCTGTCCCCTTTTCCTTGTCGATGGCCAGCAGGTCGAGCGGGCAGGATTCGACGCACACGGTGCACCCCTTCCCTGCGATGCACTTTTCGGCATCGACAGTCACGGGGACTGATACTCTGTTCATGGTCAATGGCATGGTGATGTTCCTTTCAGGCGACTGCAGCTTGTTTGGTGATGCGCAAATGGTCGTAGGCGGCTTTCTCCTCCTCATCCAGGGGAACCACGTACGGATCGATCGGCCGCTTGAAGCACGACATGTCACCGCCGTCGCCCTTCTTGACCTGAACGTGTACGAACCAGTCCTTGTCATTCTTTTCCGGATGGTCGGCGCGATAGTGATACAGGCCCCACCTGCTTTCCGTCCGGTAGAGTGACGCGCGCGCCGCCATTTCGGCACAATCGAGAATGGCATGCACTTCCATGGCGCGCATCAGCTCATGGGGATTCGTGGCGCTCATGCGCGTAAGGTCTTCTGCGACCTCGGCAAATCTCTGCAAGCCGATTTCCATCTTGCGGGTCACTTTGGGCGGCTGCAGATAATCGTTGACCATCCGCCTCAGCTTGTATTCCACTTGACTGGGCGGCAGACCGTCCCTATGCGCAAGAGGGCCGAGCACGCGCGCTCTCTCGCGTTCCACCTGGTCGCTTTCCACCGCAGCGAGGGCGCGCACGGCGCAGTATTCGGCGGCACTCTCGCCGGCCAGGCGGCCGTAGACAAAGGCGCCGAGCATGTAGTTGTGGGGAACGCACGCCAGATCCCCCGCCGCATAAAGCCCTGGCACGGTCGTCTCGGCACGCTCGTTGACCCATACGCCCGAGGCGCTATGGCCGCTGCATAGGCCGATTTCCGAGATGTGCATTTCCACCATCGCGTCGCGATAATTGGAGCCGCGTCCTTCATGGAAGCGGCCGCGGCTCGGTCGTTCATTGGTATGGAGGATATGCTCGATGGTGGAAATGGTTTCCTCCGCCAGGTGATTCATCTTGAGGAAGACCGGCCCGTTGCCGCCCTCAAGCTCCCGATAGAATTCGAGCATCATCTGGCCGCTCCAATAGTCGCACTCGATGAAGCGTTCGCCCTTGGCATTTGCCGTGTAGCCGCCGAAGGGCCCCGTCACATAGGCGCAAGATGGGCCGTTGTAGTCCTTGATGAGCGGATTGATTTGAAAGCACTCGATGCCGGACAGCTCCGCGCCGGCGTGATAAGCCATGCTGTAGCCATCTCCGGCATTGGTGGGATTCTCATAAGTGCCAAACAGATAGCCTGAAGCCGGAAGCCCCAGCCGGCCTGCGGCACCGGTGCACAGGATCACCGCCTTGCTGCGTATCACCGAAAACTCGCCCGTTCTCGAATCCAGCACCATGGCGCCCGCAATGGCACCATTTCTGTCCAGCAGCAGGCGCGTGGCCATGTAGCGGTTGGTGATGTCGACGCGCCATTTCTTCAACTGCCGGTAGAGCACCTTTTTCATGTGGTGTCCCTCCGGCATGGGCAGCACATAGGTACCCATGTGGTGCACTTTCTTGACCGCGTAGTCTCCGGTCTCGTCTTTCTCGAACTTCACGCCCCAGCGATCCAACTCCTCTATCATCGAGAAGCTCTGCTGCGCATAGGCCAGGACGGTCTTCTGGTTGACGATGCCGTCATTCGCGACGGTGATTTCCTTGACATACTGTTCCGGCGTGGCATGCCCTGGAATCACCGCATTGTTGAGGCCGTCCATGCCCATCGAAATGGCCCCGCTGCGCTTCACGTTGGCCTTCTCCAGCAGCATGACGCGGAGAGCCGGATTCTTTTCTTTCGCCTTCACTGCGGCCATCGGCCCGGCCGTTCCCCCGCCGATCACCAGAACATCCACTTCCATATCCAAGCCATTCATTGCGTGCTCCCGTGAGTAGAAGATGCTTCACTTAGCTGCGGTCTATGCGGAGGCGATACTGGAAGGCATCTCCGCGGTAATAGAGGTATTCAAAATCCAATGGCCTTCCTTCGCTGGTGAACGTGAGTCGCTCCATGCGCAGGATGGGGGAGCCCTCCTCCACCTTCAGAAGGCGGGCCAGCCCCTCATCTGCGAGCGTGGCCTCGATCTGCAATTCGGCCTGGCCGAGCGCGTAGCCATAGTCGTTTTCCAGAATCAGGAAGATGTCTCTGTGCGCGAGATCCTCGCTTGCCAGCCGCTCGCCTATCTTCGGTGGCAGGTAGGTGACATCGAGCGATATCGGCTCGCGATCCAGGTAACGGACACGGCGGATTTCTGCCACGAGGTCACCTTGTTTCATGTCCAACTTGGCAGCCACGCTCCTGGAGGCCTCCACGACCCGGTGGCCGAGTACCTGGGAAAGGGTTTCATGCCCCATGCTGGCCATGGACTCTCCGAATCCCTGCAGCTTCCCGAGAAACTGAAAGGCCTTCGGCTTCGCCACGAAAGAGCCTTTCCCCTGGATCTTGAAAATCAGGCCTTCTTTCTGCAGGTCACCCAGCGCCTGCCGAACAGTGATGCGGCTAACGCTGAAAGCCGACATCAGTTCGCTTTCGGATGGCATTTGCTCATGAGGTCGGTAAGTGCCCTCCAGAATGCGGCCGCGCAGGATCTCCTTGATCTGTGTGTAAAGAGGCACCGGCGAAAGCGGATGCACATTGGGCTTCTGGGTCTTCATTAGCGATTGAATCCTTTTTTGAGGTTATGACTTGTCATGATAAGCATGGTTAGCAACCGCTGTGCCAGCGATTGAACAGCGACCGAAATATTGCCTATGTAATTGTTTTTACTAGTTATTTATTCACAGGCGAGGTACCTGGATCACCCAATGGAGAGCGCAAGGGCGCACCCATTGCAGGCGGTGCGCCCTTGCGGTGCACAAAGAGAATGCATGCCAGGCCACGCGGTGCGTAACCCCCCTGGCGAAAATTCTTGATGCCATTGCGCTCCATATCTACGGAGCTGTCGCGGACCATGACCTTCATGAAAGCGATCCCAAAACGGGCGCAACTGGATCAAAGCTTCCCTTGCAGTCGATCCGGCGAGGCGGAATCGCGGCCGGATGCCAAGATAGCCCCTCAGTCATCTCGCGCACTGGAGTCGCGGCCACACTGGAAATGTTGCGATCCGGCCGTGGCTTGCCCGCCTGGCTATCCTTTTCCGGCAGGCGTCTGCGCAACCTGCACTATCATGCGTGCTTGCCTGCCGCGATCGCCATGTCCTCCCATCCCTACGACACCCTCACCCCCGACTGCATCCTGGATGCGCTGGAAAGCACTGGCCTCATTGCCGATGGCCGCCTGCTCGCGCTGAACAGCTACGAGAATCGCGTCTATCAGGTGGGCGTGGAAGACGAAGCGCCGGTGGTGGTCAAGTTCTATCGGCCCGCGCGCTGGTCCGACGCCGCGATTCTCGAAGAACATGCCTTTACCCAGGAGCTCGACGCGCAGGAAATCCCGGTCGTAGCTCCGCAGGTGCTGAAAGGAGCGACCCTGCACCGCCACGGCGGATTCCGCTTCGCGGTCTACCCCAGGCAGGGTGGGCGCATGCCCGAGTTCGACCGTGCCGACACCCTGCGGCGCATGGGGCGCTTTCTCGGCCGCATACACGCGGTGGGCGCGCGCACCCATTTCCTGCACCGCCCCACCCTCGACCTACAGACCTTCGGCTTCGAGCCGCGCGCCTTGCTCAGTGAGGGCAACTGGGTGCCGGCTGATCTGCGCACGGCGTGGGCAAGCGTCATGGACCATGCCCTGCAAGGCGCCGCCCGGTGCTTCGAACGCGCGGGCGCGGTCAATAGCATCCGCCTGCATGGCGACTGCCACGCAGGCAACGTGCTGTGGACGGACGCCGGGCCGCACTTCGTGGATTTTGACGACAGCCGCATGGGCCCGGCGGTGCAGGATTTATGGATGCTCCTGTCGGGGGAGCGCCCCGCGCAGGAAGCGCAGTTGCGCGAGGTGCTTGCCGGCTACCGGATGTTTGCCGATTTTGACACGCGCGAGCTGCATCTCGTCGAAGCGCTGCGTACCCTGCGGCTGATCCACTACGCCGCCTGGCTTGCGCAGCGCTGGGAAGACCCCGCCTTCCCGGCGGCATTTCCGTGGTTCAACACCCAGCGCTACTGGCAGGATCGCATACTGGAACTGCGCGAGCAGATCGCGCTGATGGAGGAGGCGCCGCTGGAGGCCTGATCGCCATCCCCAGGCCGGCGCCTGGTTTGCACTTCACGCGAGAAAATCCGCGACCCGGGCGATGCCCCACGCGTCGGGGCGCTCCGGGCCAAGGATGCGATCATCGCTGCGCGATTGCGCCAAGTCGACGATTTTCGGCAGCACATACGCACGCGACTTGGCGGAAAAGAAAGTCTTGACCTTGGGCCGCAGCAAGGAGCCCTCGTTCTGCTCCACCACCACACCCATCAGGCCGGACTCCAGGCGCACGAAGCTGCCGATGGGGTAGATGCCCACGCTTTTCACGAACGCGTGAAATATGTGCTGGTCGAAATGACCGTCCCAGGTCGCCATCCGCTTCAGCGCCTCGGCGGGATCCCATCCCTTCTTGTAGGGACGGTTTGAGGTCACCGCATCGTAGACGTCGCACACGGCCCCCATGCGGGCGTAGCGCGAAATCTGCTCCCCGGAAAGGCCATGCGGATACCCCGTGCCGTCCAGCTTCTCATGGTGATGCAGGCAGACTTCGAGAGCGACCTCGCCGCCTCCCATCTCCAGCAGCATCTTGTAACCAGCCTCGGAATGCCCCTTCATGACAGCGAATTCCTCGTCCGTAAGCCTGCCCGGCTTGTTGAGGATGTCCAGCGGCATCTTCGCCTTGCCCAGGTCGTGCATCATGCCGGCCAGTCCCGCTTCGCGGCCTTCCCGCTCGTCCATGCCCAAATGCCGTGCCAACGCCATCATCAGCGCGCAGACAGCGACGCAGTGCATGTAGGTGTATTCATCGGCCGTCTTCAGGCGCGCGACGCTGATCAGCGCCCAGGGATTGCGCTGCAAGGAGTTCGCAATCTCGTCCACCAGCGCCTCCGCCTCGCCCGTGTCTATGGCGCGCCCCAGGCGCGCCTCGGTGAACAGCGACCGCATCACCACCCTGGACTTCGCGTACACCTTCTTCGCCGCAGCGACTTCCTCGCCCAGGGTCGCGCGCGCTCCCGGCAGGACTATGCGCGCCGGCTCACCGGATGGTGCGTCCACATCCGTCGCGCTGGCGCCGGATGCGGCCTTGGCGACATCGAGTCCCTTGTCGGTATCGATCCAAACCTCGGCAATGCCGCTGGCGCGCAAGGATTCGATGACCTTGCGCTCCTTGACGGCAAACGAAGAGCGCCAGAACGAGTGCTCAAGCCAGGAGCCCTCGATCTTGTGCACATACATCCCTTCGCGCAATTGTGCGATGCGGATTCTCTTAATCATGGATAAGGCTGTTCGTGCCGGACGGCTGGCCGCCCCCGGCATTGCTTGAATTTCCTGACGGGAATTTTAAACCTATTCCGTCGGACGCCTGGCGAACTTAGATTGGCGCGACAAGCGCAGACATGCTTGGTGCCCCCGCATCGCACCGTCCCCGCACGCCGCAGGTCAGTCCCAGCGCTCGTCGCGCACTTCCACCCAGCCGTTCGCCACCCGCACGGAAAGCGTCGCCACAGCCTCGTAGGCGGGCGGCGCCTTCACCTCGCCGCTGCGCACATCGAAGCGCGCGCCGTGGCGCGGGCAGACAATCTCATAGCCGTCAAGCTCGCCGCTGGCGAGTTCGCCGCCATCGTGAGTACAGACATCTTCGATGGCATGCAGCTGGCCGCCGATGTTGAACACCGCCACATCAGTTCCTTCTATCTCCACCACGCGGCGTGCGCCCTCCGGAAGTTCTCGCAGCGTGCAGACGCGCGCCCATTCCGCCATCAGTAGAACCCCAGCTGCAGGCGCGCTGCCTGGCTCATGCGCGACGGATCCCAGGGAGGTTCCCACACCAGTTCGACATGGGCTGCGCGCACCCCCGGCACGGCACGCACCTTGGCCTCGACCTCGGCGGGAAACTGCTGCGCCACCGGACAGCCGGGCGCCGTCAGGGTCATCTGGATCTGCACGACGCCCGCATCGCTCACGTCCAGTGCGTAGATCAGCCCGAGATCGTGGATGTTGACCGGTATTTCCGGGTCGTGCACGGTCTTCAGGGCGGCGATGACCGCGCCCGCCAGGCCCGAATCCTGGCGACCATCGCGCGTCGGCGCAGGGCGATCAAGTGGGGCAGACATGGTCGTCCTCCTCCGTGTTCACCGTATCGCTGCGGTTGTCCAGCGCCGCCTTGAGCGTGTGCCACGGCAGCGTGGCGCATTTCACGCGCATGGGGTATTCGCGCACGCCGGCCAGGATACGGAGCTTGCCCAAGGGCGCCGCCGGCGCGTCCGCGGTGAGCATGGCGCGCACGCCGGCGAACAGTTTTTCCGCCTCGGCCACCGGCTTGCCCAGCACGGCCTCGGTCATCATGGAGGCGGATGCAGTGCAGATGGCGCAGCCGGCGCCTTCAAAGCCGATATCGCGAATGACGCCATCCTGCACCCGCAAGTGCACGGTGATGTCGTCGTTGCACACGCAATTGAAGCCGTGCGCATGATGCGTGGCGGCGCGTGGCCGCACCTGGAAGTGGCGCGGATGGCGGTTGTGTTCGAGGATCATCTCCTCGTACAGGGCGCGGTTGGGATCGTTCATGGCGGGCTGGCTCCGGCAAGGGCCGCCAAGGCGGCTTCGACGCGGCCTTCCAGCCAGGCGCGCAGGCTGCCCGCGGGCACTGCGGCCAAGGCATCGAGCGCGAAGGCACGCAGAAGCAGCGCGCGCGCCTCGACCGCATCGAGGCCGCGCGATTGCAGATAGAACTGCTGACCCGCATCGAGCCGGCCCACGGTGGCACCGTGGCTGCATTTGACATCATCGGCGTAGATCTCCAGCTGCGGCTTGGCGTCGATTTCCGCGTGCGGCGACAGCAGCAGGTTGCGGCTGGACTGGCGGGCATCGGTTTTCTCGGCGCCGTGGCGAACGACGATGAGGCCGTCGAACACGCCGCGGCCGCGCCCGCCTGCGATGCCGCGGAACACCTCGCGGCTCTGGGTGTGGGCGGCCGAATGCTCGATGCGGGTATGGTGATCGACATGGGTGCGGCCGCCAGCGAGAAAGCAGCCGTTCAGGGTCGCGCAGGCGCCTGGGCCGGCCAGATCGAGAGCGATGTCCTGGCGCGTGAGGCCGCCGCCCAGCGCCAGGGACAGTACGTCCAGGCGGCTGTCGCGCTCCTGTCGGGCGCAAAGCGCTCCGGTATGCGCGGCGGCCGCGCTTTCCTCGACGAGCCTCACGTAAAGCAGGCGCGCGCCCGCACCCAGCAGGATTTCCGTGACCGGATTGCGCCAGTATTCGCCGCGGCCGTTGCACAGCTCGACCAACGTCGCCTCGGCACCAGGCTCCAGCACGATGAGGCTGCGCTCGTGCACCATGGCGGCCTCCTCGGTGATGGTGCGGACGATGAACATCGGCTCGCTGACGCGCCACCCCGCCGGGAGATGAAGCAGGGCGCCTTCGCGCCACAGCGCGGTATTGAGGGCGACGAGCGCCGATTCCTTGCCGGCCAGGGTGCCCAGATGCCTGGACAGCGGCGCGGTGGCATGCTCCAGGGCGCGGTCCATGCGCCCCAGCATGCTATCGGGCAGCGACGTCGAGCGCTTGAGCACGTAGCCATTGCCGTAGGTCAGCAGGTGCCCCGGCGGCAGGCCGTCCGGCAGGAATTCCGGGCCGGGCCCCGGGCTGTGCAGGGATTTTTTCTCCAGGGCGGCGAGCGAGGTGTATTTCCACGCCTCGTCCTCGCGCGCGGGGAACCCGTCACGGAGGAAATTTTCCAGGGCCTCATGGCGCATCCGCTTGAGCCAGGACGGACCCGCCTCGATGGCACTCCGCCCCGCGGCCAGATAGGGTGCGCGGCTTTCCGACGCGATCCTCATGGCCGCGCCTCCGCGGCCGGTTCCGCAACCCCCAGCCAGCCATAGCCGCGTTTCTCCAGTTCCAGCGCCAGTTCGGGACCGCCGCTCTTCACCATGCGCCCCGCCGCGAGCACGTGCACCCGGTCCGGGCGGATGTAGTTGAGCAGGCGCTGGTAGTGGGTCACCAGCACCATGGCGCGCTCGGCGCTGCGCAGGGCGTTGACGCCATCGGCTACGGCCTTGAGGGCGTCGATGTCGAGCCCGGAATCGGTCTCGTCCAGGATGGCCAGGCGCGGCTCCAGCACGGCCATCTGCAGCACCTCGTTGCGCTTTTTCTCGCCGCCGGAAAAGCCCTCGTTGATAGAGCGGTAGAGCAGCTCCTCCTTCATGCCCACCAGAGCAAGACGCGTCTGCACGTAATCGAGGAAATCCATGGCATCGAGTTCCGCCTCGCCGCGCGCGCGGCGCACCTGGTTGAGCGCGGATTTCAGCAGCTGGATATTCGCTACGCCAGGAATTTCCACCGGATACTGGAAGGCAAGAAAAATCCCGGCGCGCGCGCGCTCTTCCGGGGCCAGTTCCAACAGGTTCCGGTCCAGATAGAGGACCTCCCCCGCCGTCACCTCGTAGCCCTCGCGCCCGGCAATGACATGCGCGAGGGTACTCTTGCCCGAACCGTTGGGGCCCATGACGGCATGCACCTCGCCCGCCCTGACCGTCAGATCGATGCCCTTGAGGATGGGCGTGCCGTTTACCGCAACATGCAGATTGCTGATTTCCAGCATGGCATTCTCCTTAGCCTACCGCGCCTTCGAGGCTCACCGCGAGCAGCTTCTGCGCCTCGACGGCGAACTCCATGGGCAGTTCCTTGAACACTTCCTTGCAGAAGCCGTTGACGATCATGTTGACGGCGTCTTCCGCCGAGAGGCCGCGGCTTTGCAGATAGAACAACTGGTCGTCGCCGATCTTGCTGGTGGTGGCCTCATGCTCCACCTGCGCGCTGTCGCTCTTCACTTCCAGATAGGGAAAGGTGTGCGCGGCGCAATGGCTGCCCATCAGCAGCGAGTCGCACCGTGTGTAGCTGCGTGCGTGGTCGGCGCCCGCCAGCACCTTGATCAGGCCGCGGTAGGCGTTGGAGCCTTCGCCCGCGGAGATGCCCTTGGACACCACCGTGCTGCGGGTATTCCTGCCGATGTGGATCATCTTGGTTCCGGTATCGGCCTGCTGCCGGCCGCGCGTGACGGCCACGGAATAGAACTCGCCCACTGCATCGTCGCCGCGCAGGATGCAGCTGGGGTACTTCCAGGTGATGGCCGAACCGGTCTCCACCTGGGTCCAGGAAATATGCGAGCGCGCCCCGCGGCAGTCGCCGCGCTTGGTGACGAAGTTGTAGATGCCGCCGCGCCCTTCCTTGTCGCCCGGATACCAGTTCTGCACCGTCGAATATTTGAT
>JAJXXS010000304.1 GCA_021780975.1 Pseudomonadota bacterium | reverse complement strand
GTGCGCTCGATCCAGCGCTCCTCTCCGTCGGCTTCGAGCACCACGCAGAGATCATCGAGGCCCGAGGGATGGGCCACGGGACGCGGCTCGATGGCGACGATCACTCCCGAGGTGGAGGCGTGGATCGCCGTGGAGACGTAACCTTCGGCGCGGCCGATCTGCTGGCCTTTGAGCACCTTGTCCCCGACCGCCACACAGGGGCGCGCCGGGGTGCCGATATGCTGGCGCAGGGGGATGACGAGACGCTGCGGCAGCGGCGCCTGGGCAAGGGGCGCGGATGCGGATTCGGCCTTGTGTTCCGGGGGGTGGACACCGCCGTGAAAATGGAACAGCTGCCTCATGCCATGGCCTTGAGCGGGAGGGGTGGATATCTCCACTTCCAGTTGGCGACGTTTTCGGTCAGCGGTTGCATGGCGATGCAGTCGACCGGGCAGGGGACGATGCACAACTCGCAGCCGGTGCATTCCGCCGCCAGCACGGTGTGCATCTGCTTGGAGGCGCCCACGATGGCGTCCACAGGGCATGCCTGGATGCACAGCGTGCAGCCTATGCAGGTGGCTTCATCGATGATGGCGACCGATTTCGGCTTGGGTTCGCCATGCTCGGCATTCAGCGGCTTGAATTCCTTGCCGAGGAGTTCGGCGAGCTTGCGGATGCCGTCCTCGCCCCCGGGGGGGCACTGATTGATTTCGGCGCTGCCATCGGCGATGGCCTGGGCATAGGGTTTGCAGCCGGGATAGCCGCATTGCCCGCATTGGGTCTGGGGCAGCACGGCGTCAATCTTGTCCGCGAGGGGATCGCCTTCGACGCGGAAACGGACGGCGGAGTAGCCCAGCACACCCCCCACCAGGAGGGCGATGCCCGCCATGACCAGCAACGCGGCCAGCATCAGTGGATGTGCACCAGGCCGGAAAAACCCATGAACGCGAGGCTCATGAGCCCGGCCGTGATCATGGCGATGCTCGTGCCGCGAAACGGCTTCGGGATGTCAGCTCCCTCCAGGCGCTCGCGCAGGCCGGAAAAGAGCACCAGCACCATGGTGAATCCCACCGCACCGCCAAAGCCGAAAGCGAGCGACTGGACGAAATCGTGGTTGGCCTGCACGTTCAGCAGCGGGATGCCGAGCACGGCACAGTTGGTGGTGATGAGGGGGAGGTAGATGCCCAGCACCTGGTAGAGCACCGGGCTGGTCTTTTCCACGAACATCTCGGTGAACTGCACGATGGCGGCGATGACGACGATGAAGGACAGGGTGCGCAGATAGGTGAGGCCGCTGGGCAGTAGCAGGTAATGGTTGATGAGATAGCTCGTGCCACTGCCCAGCGTCAGCACGAAGGTGGTGGCGAGTCCCATGGAGAGGGCGGTTTCCAGCTTCTTGGAGACGCCGAAGAAAGGGCACAGGCCGAGCACCTTGGACATGATGATGTTGTTGACGAACACCGTGCCCAGGAGGATGAGGAAATACTGTTCCACAGGATGGGGGAGGTTTTATAAGCCGCTCATTATCCTGCCCTGGGGCAGGGGGGTTCAAGGCTCGCGCTATCGCGGCTTGATCTTGGGCAAGGGTTCAAGCGTTAAATTAATCAATAATTAATAAACGGAAGCCGGCAGGGTGAGGCTGCCATCATGCACCTGCAGACCGGAGGCAAAGCCGGGAAGGGAGTGCAGGCCGCCCAGGCCGCGCTCCGCGAGCGCCTGCACGTAGGGGAGCACGGCATGCGCCAGGGCCAGGCTGGCGCTGCGCGCGACCGCTCCGGGCATGTTGGTGACGCAGTAATGGACGATGCCTTCCTCGACATAGAAGGGGGCGCTGTGGGTCGTTGGGCGGGAGGTTTCGGCGATGCCGCCCTGGTCGATGGAAACGTCCACCAGGGCGGCGCCGGACGGCAGGCGGCGCAGCAGTGCGCGCGGCAGGAGGAGAGGCGCGCGGCGACCGGGGATGAGCACGGCGCCGATGACGAGATCGGTGTGCGGCAGCAGTTGCGCGAGGGTGTCGGCGTCGGCGAAGCCGGTGGCGAGGCGCGCGCCGAACAGATCGTCGAGGCGGCGCAGCGGCTCAACGCTGCGGTCCAGCACGGTGACATGCGCGCCGAGGCCGAGCGCCACGCGCGCGGCATTGCTGCCCACCATGCCGCCGCCGAGGACGAGAACCTGGGCGGGAGGCACGCCGGGCACTCCCGGCAGCAGAACGCCGCGCCCGCCATTGGCCATGTGCAGCCCCTGCGCACCCGCCTGCGGGGCGAGCCGTCCGGCGATTTCCGACATGGGGGCCAGCAGGGGCGTGCCGCCCGCGGCGCCGGTCACGGTTTCGAAGCCGATGGCACTTACCTTGCGTTCCATCAATACGCGCGTCAGGTCGGGGAGCGCGGCGAGGTGCAGATAGCAGAACAGGATCTGTCCGGCATGCAGGCGGGCGTATTCCGCCGCCTGGGGCTCCTTGACCTTGACCACCAGGTCGGCCTCCCAGGCCTGCGCGGCGTCGACGATGCGGGCACCGGCGGCCGCGTAGGCGGTATCGGGAAAGCCGACCGCAGCGCCGGCGCCGTTTTCGACACGGATTTCATGGCCAGCATCGGCCAGCGCCCTGACCCCCGCCGGAGCAAGCGCCACGCGATATTCGTGGTCCTTGGTTTCCTTCGGCAGGCCGATGCGCATGGCGTTGGCGGGACCTAGAAATCGGCGCCCATGGTGCTGTTGAAGCCGCCGTCTACATAGGTGATTTCGCCCGTGATGCCG
>JAJXXS010000042.1 GCA_021780975.1 Pseudomonadota bacterium | reverse complement strand
GACCAGAAAATGGGCCTTGAAGGCGGCGTTTTTGTTGGAGACGTCGGTATTGGTGATTTGCGCGTTGATGTTCGTGAACGGCACCTGGCTTACCTGGTTGCCGTAGCTGAGTTCGCCTGACCACTGCCGGCCGGACTGCCAGTTCCACTGCAACTGCACGTTGTGGCCCTGCGTGTTCAGGAAGGTGTTGCGGCTGTAGCGCACTTTGTTGGCACTCACCTGCCCGGTCACCTCCTGGCGGCCTTGTTTCCAATCCAGCAGCGCGCCCGCCGAATAGATCTGATACGTGTCGGCCTGCGGATTGAGGTTGGACGGCAGGCGAAACAGGTTGGAATCACGCGTGATGCTGTAGGCGACGAAGGGCTGCAGGGTGTCGCCGGGCATGGCGCAGGCGAGCGGGGACAGGGCCGCGCAATAAAGGCCCAGCAACGCCCGAGCGGCGTAGTGCGTCGTTTTTTTCATCGTCTCCTACCAGAACTGCCAATTGCCTGTCGCAAGCACCCAGATGCCCAGCATGCCGTTGGTAACGGCATGGGCGATGATGGGAAACCACAGGTTTTTTGTCTTTATGTAAAGCAAGCCATAGGCCAGACCTGCCAGAAGACCGGCCAGCCACAAGGTATGCTCCACCGCGAACAATGCGCTGGAGACCGCCAGCGCCTTGACCCCCACCTGGACAGGGTCAACGGCCAGAAAATCGTTGCGCTTGAGCCAGCGCATGATGAAAGACCGCCAGAACAGTTCCTCCATCAACGGCACCACGAGCATCGCGCCGCCCAGGCGGAATGCGGCCAAGGCCCAGTCGATGCGACCGTTGCCATCCTTGGGGTCGAAGCCGGCGCCGGCTTGTCCCAGAGTGGCCCAGGGCTGCGTCAGATGTATCCACAGCCAGAATATGCCCACGCCGGTCGCCAGCGCCCACAGCCAGTGGGCGGTGCCGGCCGGGCGGCTGCGCAGTTCGGTGTAGCTGGGCCACAAGGCCGCCAACAGACCCGCCGTCGCGATCGTTTTGGCCGCATACAGCCAGCGGCCGTCCCAGCCAGCCAGGACAGGAAGATAGCCCTGGAGCGTTGCGAAATTATTTTCCGCCGCCAGGAGCACCAGAAAAACCGCGAACGGCAGGCTGCGCGCCCAGGCGGGGCGGGCCGACAGAAACTTTCCGGCAGCGTGTGCTTTCACCTTGCCCTCGGCTGATCAGGCACTCCAGACTGGCCGGGATGCTTGCATCCCGGCACGGCAAGGTTACTTCAGGCCGGCGGCGCCTTTTTGCAGTGCGCTGTCGGGCGCGCTGACGTCATTGGCGGGCTGCTGGCCGCTGTTCTGGGCGGGGCTCACGTCGGCCGGGGAAGGCGCAGCGGCGGGGGCCGGGGCGGTGCCCTGGTCGGCGGCGGGAGCCGTTTCCGCGGCTTTGCCGGCGTCGGCGAATTGGCCCAGGTACTCGATCTTGCCGCTGTCTTTGAGCTGCTTGACGAGGTCGGCAACGGCTTTCTGGCGCGCCTGGTTGGTCAGGAAGGCGGTGATCTGGGCTTTGGCCTGCTCCAGCGTGACGGGCTGGGGCTGGGCGGCGGCCACGACGATCACGAGCAGCGTGCCGTTGTTGTCGACCAGGGCTGCCTGGCCGGGGTTGAGCTTGGACAAACGCTCAAGCAGGGGCAGGGGTATCTGCTCCGCAGCCTGCACCGTCTCGCCACCCTGGAAGGGTATGTTCTGGCTCTTCAGCCAGTTGACGAAATCGCCCATGTTGCCGGTGGAGGTGAGCTGCTGCTTGATGCTGTCGACCTGCTCCGGCTTGGCCTGGATCTGCAGTTCCTGCAGCTTGTAGATCTTGCGCTGCGCGAACAGATCGGGATGGTCGTTGTAATACTGGCTGATGTCGGCATCCGTCGGCTTGGCGGTGCTGCTCGTTTGCTTCTCGGCATAAGCCTGCGCCAGGATTTGCAGCTTGGCAGCCTCGATGGCCTGCAGCACGGTGGGGTCGCGGTCGAGCTTGTCCTTGACGGCGGCCTGTTCCAGCAGGGTCTGGTTGATGATGGAATTCAGGGCCTGGTTGCTGACCTGCTGCAATTTGTCCTGCGGAATCTGCTGGCCCAGGCGCGAGAGCGCGAAGTTGACCTGGCTGACGGTGATTTCCTCGCCGTTGACCTTGGCGGCCACCTGGGTGTCCTTGGCTTCCTTGTGGCCGCAGCCCCCCAGGAGCAAAAGAGTGAGCATCAGGGGTAGGGTGGCTTGGGCGAAGGGGAGTCTCTTCATCATCGTTGTCCTTTGTTGAACTGGTGTAGTAATTGTGCAGATGCGCAATGGTAGCGCAAAAGTACCGGTGGCTTGCTATGCCTTCCGGCCAACGCCTCGTATTTTGGCCCCGCCGCGTACGTGGGCGAGAAGGTGCGAGAATTTTCATTTTTTCTTCAGGCGTCACCATGATGCTCCCGCAAGACGAGTCAACACCTCCTGGTCCTATGGTCTGGCACATCGATCTGATGCGCCACGGCGAACCCGTCGGCGGCAGCCGCTACCGCGGACAGCTGGACGATCCCCTGTCGGAAAAGGGCTGGCGCCAGATGCGCGACAAGGTGTCCGATCATGCATCTTGGGACGTGCTGGTCTGTTCTCCGCTGTCGCGCTGCCGGCATTTCGCCGAGGAATTGGCCGCTTCCCGCAGCCTGCCGCTGGAGGTGGTGCAGGACCTGCGCGAAGTAGGCTTCGGCGTGTGGGAGGGCTTGGCGCGTGAAGAGGTGAAGG
>JAJXXS010000066.1 GCA_021780975.1 Pseudomonadota bacterium | reverse complement strand
GCTGCCACAGCGCTTGCCAAGGAGCGTAAACCATGAACACCGCGACCCGCCTGCCTGCCATGTTCGTCTCGCACGGCTCGCCCATGCTGCCGCTGGAGCCCGGCACGGCCGCGCCCATGCTGCAGCAACTCGGCGCAGCACTGCCCCGCCCAGCCGCCATCGTGGCGCTGTCGCCGCACTGGATGGCGCGCGCGCCGCTGCTGGGGGCAAGCGCGCAGCCGCCCACGCTGCACGACTTCGGCGGCTTCGATCCCGCCTTGCAGGAGTTGCGCTACCCGGCGCCCGGCGCCCCGGCGCTGGCGCAGCGCGCCGCCGACCTGCTGCGCACGGCCGGCTGGACCGCCGGGCTGGATGAGCACCGCGGCCTGGACCACGGCGTGTGGGTGCCGCTGCGTCTGATGTGGCCGCAGGCCGACATCGCCGTGGTGCCTCTTGCCATGCCCTGGCCACTCGACGCCGCGAGCGCCTACCGCCTGGGCCAGGCCCTCAGCCCTTTGGCCGACGAAGGCGTGCTGCTGTTGGGCAGCGGCAGCCTCACCCACAACCTGCGCGAGTTCCAGTTCGGCGCCGCCGTGGACGCGGCGCCCGAGCCTTATGTGCTGGAGTTCGTCGCCTGGATGCGCGCGGCCCTCGCGCGCGGTGACATCGCAACACTGCTGGATTACCGCCACCTGGCGCCGCACGCGCAACGCGCCCATCCCACCGACGAGCACCTGCTGCCGCTTTTCTGGGCACTGGGTGCCGCGGGTGGCGGCGCCCGCGCCGAACACAAGGCGGGTGGCGTGCATTACGGCTCGCTGAGCATGGATGCCTGGGTGTTCGCCCCGGCCGCACAGGAGGCAGCGCGCCATGATGGCTGATCACCTCGTCATCGCCCGCCCGGACGGCGCACCCGCGCAGCTGATGCTGCTTTTCCACGGCGTCGGCGCCGCGCCCGAGGACATGGTTCCGCTCGGAGAACATCTGGCTGCGGCGTATCCGCACGCCTGCATCGTCAGCGTGCGCGCGCCGCAGCCAGCCGACTCCGGGGCAGGCCATCAGTGGTTTTCGGTGCGCGCCATCAGTGAGGAGAACCGTGCCCAGCGCGTGGCCCAGGCGCTCCCGGGGTTTATCGACACGGTGCGCCACTGGCAGGACGCCACCGGCTGCAGCGTGGAGCACACGGCCCTGATCGGATTTTCGCAAGGCGCCATCATGGCGCTGGAATCCACGCGCGACCGCGCGACGGTGGCCGGCCGCGTGGTGTCCATAGGCGGGCGCTTTGCCCTGCTGCCGCAGCACGCCAACCGGGACGCCACGCTGTTCTTCCTGCACGGCAAGGAGGACACGGTGATCCACTACGGCTACACGGTGACGGCAGCCGAGCACATCGTGGCCCTGGGCGGCGACGTCAGCGCCGACGTGCTGCCCCATGTCGGCCACGCCATCACCGCGGAAATGATTGCCCTGCTCATCGAGCGCCTGCAGAACCACGTGCCCCAGCGCACTTGGCGTGCGGCCCTGCGCTCCGATGCGCCGATCGCGCCCAAGGGCGGAGACTAGACCTCCTGCGTCCCGCGCACTGCCTGACCGATGGCGTGGATGGAACTTTTCGAGCCGCGCGCCGGTCCGCCTATGCACAGGCACGAACGCTGCCTAAGCGGCGTCGGATTACCCGTCGTGACGCACCCTGGACAGCACAAACACCGTTAAGCGCCTTGTCATGCACCCATCCCGATATGGGCTCATAATCGATTTGCGGGTCTGCAACTAGAGGAGAAAGGTGTGAGCGGAAAACAAGAAATGACCGGCTATCCGTCATTAAGCACTGAGGAAGCGAACAAAAGACTGCAGGAAAACGGCCTCAACGCCGTCGAGGAAGAAAAAACCAGTCCGGTACGCGAGTTTCTCGCCAGATTCTGGGGGCCCATCCCCTGGATGCTGGAAATCGCCGCAATACTCGAAGTTCTCGTCGGGAAATACGCGGAAGCTGCAATCATTCTCGCACTGCTGATATTCAACAGCGTGATGTCCTTCCTGCACGAGGGCAAGGCACAGAAAGCCCTGGACCTGCTGAAGCAGCGCCTCGCGGTCAAGGCCCGTGTAATGCGGGACGGCAACTGGACCATGCTGGACGCCAAGTATCTCGTCCCCGACGACCTGGTCCACCTGCGCATGGGCGATTTCGTCCCGGCCGACATCCGCATCCTCGACAGCCAGATCCAGCTCGACCAGTCCGCCCTCACCGGCGAGTCCCTGCCGATCGAGGCCGAGGTGGGCGCGGTCGCCTATTCCGGTTCCGTCGTGAAACGCGGCGAGGCCACGGGGGTCGTGGTTGCCACGGGCAAGAACAGCTATTTCGGCAAGACCGCCGAACTGGTGAAGATCGCCAAGACCAAGAGCAATCTGTCGACGCTCATCTTCCGGATCGTCAAATACCTCATCTATCTGGACATCGCCCTGGCGGTGGTGTTCATGGGTTATGTGGCGCTGGTGGATCTGCACGTGCTGCCCGGCCACATCTCCATCATCTCCGCCATCGTCTTCGTCATCGTCATCCTCATCGCCGCCATCCCTATCGCGTTGCCGGCGACGTACACGCTGTCCACCGCGCTCGGCGCGCTGCAGCTCTCCAAGCTGGGCGTGCTCACCACAAAACTTTCCGCCATCGAAGAATCGGCGGCGATGACGGTGCTGTGCTCGGACAAGACCGGCACGCTCACGGAAAACAAGGTCGTGCTGGAAGACGTCACCCCGGTGGAAGGC
>JAJXXS010000165.1:7643-11169 GCA_021780975.1 Pseudomonadota bacterium | reverse complement strand
GGTGCGTGATGTGAGCGCCGACTTTCAAACCAAGAGGAGACAAAGATGAAGATTTTGATCGTGGGCGGCGGCATGGGCGGCACCATCCTGGCCAACAATCTGGCGCGCCGGCTGCACGGCGAGCTCAAATCCGGCAAGGCGCGCATCGTCATGCTGTCGGCATCCGACCGCCACATGTACCAGCCCGGCCTGCTCTACGTGGCCGTGGGGCGCATGACGCCCGACGAGCTGTACCGCGACCAGGCCAGCCTGCTGGAGCCGGGCATCGAATTCCATGTGGATCCTGTGACCGAGTTCCGCTTCGCCAAGAACGAGGTGAGCGCGGCCAGCGGCAAGACCTACGACTACGACGTGCTGGTGATCGCCACCGGCTCGCGCGCCATGATGGGCAGCATCCCCGGCCTGGCGGAAAACGCCGAGACCTTCTACACGGAAGAGAGCGCGGTGAAGATGTTCAAGGCGTTGCGCAATTTCGAGGGCGGGCGCGTGGTCATTACCGTGGGCGTGCCGCACAAGTGCCCCATGGCGCCGCTGGAAATCACCTTCATGCTCAACGACTACTTCAAGGACCGCGGCATCCGCGACAAGGTGCAGATCCACTACACTTATCCCATCGGCCGCGTGCACAGCCTGGAGAACGTGGCCAAGTGGGCGGCCCCGGAGTTCGACAGATTGGGCATCACCTACGAGACGCTCTTCAACATGAAGGAAGTGGATGGCGTCAACAAGGTGCTGAAGAGCGAGGAGGGCAGCGAGACCAAGTACGACCTGCTCGTCGCCATCCCGGCGCACAAGGGCATGGAAGTGGTGGAGAAGGCCGGCTTCCAGAACGGCTGGGTGCCCACCAATCGCGCCACCCTGCACATGGAGGGGGAGCACGGCAAGAACGTGCTGGTGGTGGGCGACACCACCAACCTGCCCATCTCCAAGGCCGGCTCCACCGCGCACTTCGAGGCCGAGGTCATCGCCGAGAACCTCGCCGCGGTGGTGAAGATGGGCGTGCCGGTGCGCGACTACGACGGCAAGGTGTTCTGCTTCATCCAGGCCGGCAAGGAGCGCGCCACCTACGCCATGTTCAACTACACGACGCCGCCCAATCCCCAGCCGCCGACGCGCGCAGTGCACTGGTTCAAGACGGCTTACAACAAGCTGTACTGGACTTCGGCGCGCGGCCTGCTGTGAGGAGGGGATCATGAACGCCCAACTCGATGCAACGCCGACCAATGCCGAGGAGGCCGAGCGGCTGATCCAGGCGGCCAAGGATGCGCTCACCGACGACATGGTGAGCCGCCTCGCCGCCACCGCCGCGGACGGCATGGATCTGCTCGACCAGGTCAATCGTTCCGGCGTGGCCAAGGCATTGCCGCACATCGCCGCCATGGCCAACAACGGCGATCTGGAACGCCTGGCGCAACTGGCGCGCGTCTATGGCTCCGCGCAGGATGCGCTCACCGACGACATGGTGGGGCGTCTCGCCGCCACAGCTGCGGACGGCATGGACCTGCTCGACCAGGTCAATCGCGCCCAGTTGGCCAAGGCCATACCCATCATCGCCCGCCTGGTGCATACCGGCGACCTCGAACGCGTGGCGGACATGGCGCGGCTGGTGGGCTCCGCCCAGGACGCGCTCACCGACGACATGGTGAGCCGCCTCGCCGATGCCGTGGGCGGCGGCCTGTCGCTGCTCGACCGGCTGCAGCGCGGCAGCGGCGACCGCCTCATCGCTATGCTGGAGCGTCTGGACAACGCCGGCACCCTGGAGAAGCTGGCGGAAACGCTGCCGGCTCTGGTCAACAAGCTGGACATGGTGGAAGGCCTGCTCAACTGCCTGGAGAAAGCCGGCGCGGAAGCCAGGGAAGGCGCGCCGGCCACCGGTGGCCTGGGCGGCCTGTGGGCGCTCATGCGTACCCAGGAGAACCAGGAAACGCTGCGCTTCCTGCTGGTGCTGGCGCGCAACATGCAGCACCAGTGCACGAGATAACCAGAATCCGGCTGCCTGCGCGGAAAGGACGGCCGGGACGCTGCTCACTCCTTTGTTCGTGTCTCCTCCAAGGCACGCCGCCCTCCGGGGCGGCTTTTTTTATGGGCGCAGGCGCTTCACGCTGCGTGCGCTTGGTCTGGTGCAGTCGCAGGTTGTCTCAGTCCTGGGCAATTTCCTGCAATCCCGCAGGGTCGTATTCGCATTGCCCATTGCCGGTCTTGACGAGCCCTCGGCGCTTGAAATCCGCCACGGTGCGGCTCGCGGTCTCCACCGTGATGCCGAGCAGCGCGCTCATGTCCTCGCGGCTCAGCAGGTTGCAGGCGGTGTCGGCGGGCAGGTGACCCAGGTGCAGCAATAATCGCGCGACGCGGGCCTGGGAGCTCCCGGTGGAGAATAGGGTGATGATGTCGTCGGCCTGGTCGAGGCTGCGCTGCCAGCGCACCATCAGTTCCCGATGCAGTTGCGGTTTGCTCTGATCGAGATTTTTCAGCACGGCAGTGGGAATGCGGCAGACATTGGTGGCCTGGATGCTGACGGCGCCGTGATGGTAGGTGCCATTGACGAGGATTTCCAGTCCGGCCACGTCGCCCGGACGCAGCAGGCGGACGATGCGCTGGGTGCCGTTGGGCAGATATTGGAAGAGCTTCAAAAGTCCGCTGCGTATCGTATAGACGTGGTCACCGCGCTCACCGGCACGGTAGAGCGTTGTCTGCGGTGCGTAGGTCATTTCCTCGATCGGCATGAGGGCGCCGTCGAGGTCGGCATCGGCCAGGTTGGCGAACAGCACCATGTGCCGAACGCTGCAGTGGCTGCAGTCGGCATGCCCCTTCCAGGTGACGTCGTTGCATTTCGCTTTCGTGGTCATGGGCGTTTGCTCTGGGTGGCGGTGCCGATAGCCAATTATGGAACGGGAGACGGCAACCCGCATTTCCATTCCATCACCGGGATTTAATGGAAAGGCAGATTGAGAATTATCAATAGTCAACCTATATGTATCTTATTAGAATTTGAAAACTCGCCATGGCCTCCCGGCTGGCGCTCCATCCAAACAGAACAATCAGGGGATCATCCTGGAACACGCCAACAAGAAGAAAATAGTACTCGCCATCGGCCTCGCGCTCTCCGCTTACGGCGCTGCACATGCCGATCAACCCTCCAGCACCCCGGTGCAGACCCAGCAGCAAGGGGAGGCCGGGCCGGCGCGCCGTTCCCAGCCTTACCCTCAGGCCCCGGCGGTGCAGCTGCTGCCCGCCACGCCCCTGCCGTTCCTGGCGCCGCGGCCGCAAGACCACGTGTCCGGCCTGAAGTGGGGGTCTTTCGTGGTGTATCCGGAGGTGTCGCTGTCCGGGCTGTACGACGACAACATCTACGCTACGCCCACCAACACGGTGCACGATTGGGTGACCATCATTTCTCCGGCGGTGTCGGTGAAGTCGGCCTGGTCCAAGAACATGCTCAATTTCCGTGCCGGCACCGATATCGACCGCTATCACAGCTATTCGAGCGAGGATACGGCGGATTATTGGGCCAACGTCGACGGGCGCT
>JAJXXS010000165.1:0-7543 GCA_021780975.1 Pseudomonadota bacterium | reverse complement strand
GCGGTGTCGGTGAAGTCGGCCTGGTCCAAGAACATGCTCAATTTCCGTGCCGGCACCGATATCGACCGCTATCACAGCTATTCGAGCGAGGATACGGCGGATTATTGGGCCAACGTCGACGGGCGCTATGACCTGTCCGCCAATGCCAACGTCTACGCCGGCGGCGGCTTCAGCCGCAACCACGAGGATCGCGCCACGCCGGATGCCGTGCTCAACAGCACGAAACCCACGCTGTACACGGAAACCCGGGGCTACGTGGGCGCGTACCGGCGCCTCGGGCGCGTCGCGCTGCGTCTGGGGGGCACCTACGAGAAGCTCGACTACAACAACGGCGTGACCGACATCGGCACGCCCATCAACAACAACGACCGCGATCGCACGTTGACCGCGCTCGGCGGCCGCCTGAGCTACAGCCTCGCGCCCGGCTATGACCTGTTCGGCCAGGCGGCGACCGATACGCGGCGCTATGTTCAGTACTACGACGACAGCGGCTACCACCGCGATTCCGACGGCTACCGCGTGGCGGTGGGCGGCAGCGTCAATCTGGCCAAGCGGCTGACCGGCGAGGCCTATGTCGGCCATCTGCTGCAGAATTACAGCGACGCCCGCCTGGCGGACGTGAGCGCGCCCTATTTCGGCGGCGAGATCAAGTGGTTTGCCACCCCGCAGACCACGGCCACCGGCTTCGTCGATCGCTCGGTGGAGGAGACCACCCTGGCCGGTTCCTCCAGTTCGCTGGACACGACGGTGGGCGCACGCATCGAGCACTGGGTCGCGCCGCGGCTCAAGGTGAACGTGCGCGCCGCCTACATCCACAGCGATTTCCAGGGCTACGACCTGACCGACGGCGCCTATCGCGTGGACAAGCTGCTGGATGCGGGCGCTGGTCTGCGCTACGACGTCAGCCGCTATGTCTACGTGGGCGCCGACTACCGCTTCCTGCGGCGCGAGTCCAACGTGCCGGACGGCAACTACTACCGCAACCAGATCATGTTCACTGTGGGGAGCCAGTTCGCGCCGCTGAAATCCTTCGCCGAAGGAAGCGCGCTGGCCAGCGCGGCGCGCGCGCCGACGGGCATCGGCGGGTTCTATGCCGGCGTGCAGGCAGGGTATGGCGGACTCAATACCACGCTGTTCAGTCCGCGTGGGAATAGCGGAACGCTGACCTCGGATTTTGGTGACAGTGCTGCCGTGGGCGGTGTGTTCGCGGGCTACGGACTCGAATTCAATCCCTGGTACCTGGGACTGGAGTTGGAGGGAGACAATGGCAATCTGGAGTGGAACCACAACCACTACCCCAACGAGCGCGTTTTCGGCGCGCAGAGCGGGGCCAGCTACGGCGTCAGTGCTCGTCTCGGCTATGTGCTCCCCGGGGGCATGCTCTATGGCCGGGCCGGCTTGGTGCGTACTGATTTCCACACCACGTATTCGCCCAGCAGCGGCGTGAGCTTTGCTCAGGACAATACCCAGAACGGGCGCCGCTACGGCCTCGGCGCCGAAGTGTGGGCGGCAGGCAATGCCTTCTGGCGTCTTGATTACACCTACACCAATTACAACGGCTACGTCATGGACTATCAGACGGGAGCGGATGACTTCCGCAACCGCGAAGGTCTGTTCCGCCTGGGCCTGGGCTGGCACTTGGGCGCCGACCGGAAGTCCCGACCGGCGCCGCCCAGGCCTGATTACTCGGGGTTCTATGGCGGCGTGCAGGTGGGCCATGGCGCGCTTACCACGGCGCTTAATGCCTATCATGGCAACGACGGCACGAACCTGTCGGCTGGCTATGGCGGTTTTGGCGTGACCTCAGGCGTGTTCGCCGGCTACGGCCACACCTGGGGCAAGGTCTATGCGGGTTTGGAACTCGAAGCCGAGGCCAGCAACGCTGCTTGGGCGCATGAGCGCGTCACCAGCGGGGGCGGCAGAACCTATAGCGTGCGCAAGAACGGCGGCTACGGCGGTGCCCTGCGCGTGGGTTATGTGCTGTCCGGCGGGGCTCTGCTATACGGTCGCTACGGCCTGCAGGACACCACCTTTCACACGATTTACAAGCAGGGAAACAGTTCCCCTTATGATGAAAACAATCGCTTGAGAGGCAGGCGTTTTGGGGTGGGTGTAGAACTGCCGGCCAGCCGGAACATGTTCTGGCGTGTCGATTACACCTACACCAAGTACCCGGCCCTGGATTTCACCACTGCCGCGGGCAACCCGGACGTGGTGGGCATGGATACGGTCGAGAGCCTGTTCAGGCTGGGTTTGCTTTACCGCTTCTGACGGCGCACTCATGCGCCGTGGCCGGGGAAAAAAAGAAAATTCCTCCGCTTTTGTCTACAGTGAATAAAGTGGTGTTGATTGATATTTGTCAATGATGTTTTCATAACAGGTGTATATTGTTGCTTAATACCAGATTAAGTTTCTGGTGCCGGACTTACGTACCAGTGAGTCATCGCAATCGACCGAGGGGAAACCTAAATGAAAAGCACTGCATTCAATCTCAAGAAACTCGTGGCCTCGAGCAGCGTTGCCATGGTGGCGCTGCTGGCGGCCCCGCTGGCCGCGCATATCCCGGGCGTCAGCCTGGTCAGCAAAGCCTACGCTGCCGAAGGCGATGGCGGTACCAAGGCCGGTGCCAGCAAAGGTCAGCACGGCTCCACTGGCGGCCATGGCCAGGAGAAGGGCGGCAAGGGCAAGAGCGATGTGATGATGAAGGGACAGGGCGGGCCAGGGGCCGAGAGTGATTCCGACCGCCCCGACTGGGCGGGCGTCAAGGGCGGCAAGGCCGGCGGCGGCACCAAGCCAGGCACGGCCGGCACGAAGAAAGGCGACCTCTACGGCGACCTCTACGTCATCCTGCGCAATCCCGACGGCACGCCGGTGCTGGATGATTATGGCCACCAGATCCTGATCGCTGCGGATGGAAGTCTTATCTATTTGACCCCGGAAGGTGAAGTTCCGACGGGTGCCGTGCCGCAGACCGTGGAGTTCAGCCGCCTGAGCGTGAGCCGCGCCTCCACCAAGGTGATCGACAAACAGTTGGCGGACGCGGAAAAGACCATACTGGACGCAACCAAGGTGACATTCGACGAGGCCGGGCGCATCCTTTACACCAAGGCAGACGGCACCACGGCGACCATCGATTCGCCCCTGGCGAACCTGGCGCTCTACCAGGCCATCCTGAAGAACAACGGCACGCTGACGCTGCCGACCGCCACTGGCACGATCACCCTTAACCTGACCAATGCCGCCGCCTTCCTGGGCGCCGCCTCGGACAAGACGGGGGCGATCTCGGTGGATACGGTCGAGTACCTGAATCCCATCCTGGGCATTACGGGGACGATCAGCTACGACGGCAAGACCTACTACGACTACACCAACTTTACCTATGACCGGACGTCCACCTACGACCAGAAGGTCAAGGTCGGCACGCTGAACGCCGACAACACGGTCACCTGGACGGAGACCACGCTGTCCGACGCCGTATTCAAGACGGCGCCGACGGCGACCACCAATGCCGCGGGCTTCGCCCAGGCCGCTGACGATGCTCGTGCGGTGATCCAGTTCATCCACGACACGACCCTGCTGCAGTTCGTGCAGTAACCGGTTGAGGGTCGAGGATCCTCAAGGTCCAGTGCGCGGAGGCCCTCCAGGCCTCCGTTTTTTATTCACGAATGCGTTCGCAGTAAAGGAAGTCTCATGAAAAAAGCGATGGTTTTGTCACGCTCCTGGGCGCGCGCCACCCTATCCGCCAGCGCGCTCTTTGCCGCCTCTTTCGCGTTGCAACACGTTAGTCCAGGCGCCCTGCAACCCATCCCTAGTGCCTATGCCGAGGAAGGATGCAGCAGCTGCGGGGCATCCGGCGGGCACGGAGGCGGGCATGAAAGCGGCGGCGAAAGCGGCCATGCAGGCGGGCGCAAGGGCAGCAAAGGAAAGGGCGGAGCTACCGGCGGGCACCAGCCTGCCGACATGGGCCACAAGGGATCATCGTCCCATGGCGGCGGCAGCAAGAGCCTGGAATCCAACGTGTTCCACGCCCCGGGCGGCGAAGAAGAGGACCATGAGGAAGGCAAGGGTGGCGTGAAGGGCAAGGGCAAGGGCGGCAGCGCCGGGCACGAGACCACCAGCCCCAGTGAAGGCACCGAGCACAGCCACTGAGGTGCGGGTCAGGGGGCGGCGCCGTCGAGTGCCTGGCGCTGGTTGCGGTTGAGCCAGAAGGGCAGCAGCCCGAGCAGTATGCCGCCGACCGCCACGGTGTTGCTGGTGGCGTTGAAGGTCGGCAGGCTGTAGAGACCGACGAACCACAGGAACGACGCCGAGCCCAGGGGCCACAGCATCAGGAACACCACGTTGAAGGGGGTCTTGGGCTGGGTGCGCCACACATGCCAGACACAGGCGAAGCAGGCCAGGCCATAGTAGAAAGCCGCTTGCAGCCCTATGGCGTCGACCGAGTCCTGGATGATCTGGCTGACGGTGGGCAAGGACGAGGCGAGGAACAGCAGCACGAGACCGAACCCCGCGATCGCCAGCGTGGCGATCCAGGGTGTGTTCCAATTCGGGTGCAGGCGCGCATAGCGCGGATGCAGCATGCCGTCGCGGCCCTGGGCGAACATGGTGCGGGTGAATTGTAGGATGGAGGTTTCCAGCGTCCCCAACGTGCTCAGCATTACCGCCAGCACGGCCATGTAGCTCCACGGCTTGGGAAACAGCTTCTCGGCGATGGCGAACACCACGTTGGCGTTGGCCGCCTGGATTTCCTGGTCGCTCAGCACCAGGAGCGTGGCCAGGGCGAAGAGGATGAACAGCGCGATGATGATGAGCATCGCCAGCAGCGAGCCGAGCCCGGCGATCCAGCCGCCGTCGCGCGTTTCCTCGTTGAGATTGACGGTGACGTCCCAGCCCCAGTAGAAGAACAGGGCGGTCAGCGCCCCCAGCGTGAACAGGTGGGGGTTGAACCGGGTCAGGCTGAAGTCGGCCAGGGATAGGGCGTGTGCGGGATGGTTCGCGTATTCCACCACCGCCGCGCCGACGATGACGACGAGGATGGCCAGCTCGACCATGGTGAGCGCCACCTGCACGTAGCTGGTGAGCTTGATGCCCTTGATGATCACGGCGCTGACCAGGACCAGCCACGCGGCGGCGACCAGGGTGACCGTGCCGGTGTCGTTGGCGCGCGCCGGGTCGATGAGTTCCAGGGTCGCGGTGGCGGCCGGGATGGTGCCGGACACCATGAACACGGCCGAGGCCACCAGCAGGGCCCAGCCGGAGAGGAAGCCCAGGGTGCGGTTGAAGATGGCGCCGACCCAGGCGTAGGAGGCGCCGGCATTGGCGTCCAGGCGGTTGAGGTACATGTAGGCGAAGGTCACGCCGAACATGATCAGCCCGCAGTACAGCAGGCTCGCGGGGGCGAGGACGCCGACGCCGGCCATCAGCGTGGCGCTGGTGGCGGCGATGGAAAAGATCGGGGCCGTGCCGGCCACGCCCATGATGGTCGATTCGGTCAGGCCCAGGGCGTTTTTCTGCAGTTCAGCGGGTGCGGTCATGGTAGGGGCATCGTGAGTCCAAGAGGAAAACGCGCCGCGCCGCCCTGCGGTTGACAGCCAGGCCGAAAAACTCGTTCGGAAATATCGGCTGTCATGCGTCCGGGCCGTGGACTATGCTTGGCTTTCCGCGGCACCTCGCCGCATGTTTCGTGAGGAAACCCCATGCGTATTGTCACCGCTGCCCTGATGGCGCTTGCCTTGGCCGGCTCCGCCCATGCCGCCACTTATACGATGGACTCGGCGCATACCTACCCGCAATTCGAAATCCGTCATCTGGCATTTTCCACCCTGCACGGCCAGTTCAACCACACCACGGGCACCATCACCATGGACCGCAAGGCGGGGCTGGGCTCGGTACAGGCAACCATCGACGTCGATTCCCTGGACACCGGCTTCGCCAAGCGCGACGAAGACCTGAAGAGTGCGGCGTTCTTCGATGTCGCCAAATATCCGACCATGACCTACCAGTCCACCAAGGTGATCTTCCACGGCAAGGACCGCGCCACGGTCGAAGGCAAGCTCACGCTGCATGGCGTCACCAAGCCGGTGACGCTCCATGTCACGCGCATCCATTGCGGCATCAACCCCATCATGAAGAAGGAAGTCTGCGGCTTCGACGCGGTGGGGGAACTCAAGCGCTCCGATTTCGGCATCAAGACCTACCTGCCGGTGATACCGGACCAGGTCAGGCTCATCATCAACACCGACGCGGTCAAGGACGAGTAAGGCGCAGGGGAGTTGTCTGGCCGGCCCCATGGGGCCGGCGCGCCGCGCCTTTCGTCGGGTGCTTTTTGCCGGGGCGGTTGTAAGCGGCAGGCCGCTACCTGACTTGCACCACCAGGAAGACCTCCTGCAGAAAGAACCCCAGGCTCGCGATCATGGCGCACAGCGCCAGGATGAACAGGATGGCGACACCGCGTGCCAGGTCCACGGAGATGAGGGCACCGATGAAAGCCGCCACCACCACCAGGCAGACGAGCAGGCTCCCCGCCACGGCGGAAAGTATGGCGCGGTAAATCACATGGCTGCGGCGCGCGAGCAGGGCCAGTTCAGCCTGCGCACTCGCCTCCGCGCTGCCTTCGCTTTCCACCCTGCGGCGGCGGTCGACGATGCGGCTCAGGCGCGCGTTGAGCACCGAAATCAGCGTGGCGAGCGCGGTCAGCAGGAATACGGGTGCGACGGCGAGCTGGATGGCGCGGCTGATGTCGATGATGTGGGATTCCATGGTCGCTGCGCCGCGTCTCCCGGCTTTCAGAGTAGGCCTACGCCGCTCAGACCGCCATACACGCCGAGGCCCGCGGTGAGCAGCGAGACCGCCAGCACCACGCCCAGGTAGCCGCCGCGCAGGCGGTGTTCGGGCGGCAGTGCCTTGATGGCCAAAGCCACCAGAAAGCCCAGCACCAGGGGCAGCATGAGGGCATTCATCACCTCCACGCCGATCGACAGGGCCACCAGGTTGGGCACGACGGACACCAGCAGGGCGCCGCCCACCACGCCAGCCGTGTAGACGATGTAGAACCAGGGTGCTTCCAGCGGATGATGTTCGAGCGAGTGCTTGTAGCCGGTGACCTCGCCGAAGCCCCAGGCCGCTGCCAGCGAAACGACGATGGCCGCCACCAGCGCGGCGCCGAGGATGCCGAGCCCAAACAGCAGACGGCCCAGGTCGACGCCCAGGAAGGAGGTGAGGGCATGGGAGATGTCGGCGACGTTGTCGAGCGGCGCGTAGGCGTGATGCTTGCCCAGCGTGGCGGCGCAGGCCACCAGCACGGCCGCCATCACCAGCTGGGTGACCAGGGCACCGATCGCCGTGTCCCAGCGCGCATCGCGGTAGTGCTCGGGCGTGAGCCCCTTGTCCGCCACCGCCGACTGCTGGTAGAAGATCATCCATGGCATGATCACTGCGCCGATGTTGGCCGCCACCAGGTACAGGTAGGCGGGCTGGTCGAGCGGCATGTGCAGCATGCCGCTGGCCAGTTCGTGTCCCTGCGGGTGGGCCTTGTACGCCACCC
>JAJXXS010000308.1 GCA_021780975.1 Pseudomonadota bacterium | reverse complement strand
GCGAGCAGACGCTGCGCGAGAACGCCTACACGCAGGCTATCCATGACACCGGAGCGCGCCTGACGCATGACGTCAAGAACATCCTGCAATCCATGAAGACGCTGCTTGCGGCGGCCGAGGTCAGCGGGGCAGAAGACGGCGAGCGCCTGATCTCCCTCATGCGGCGCCAACTGCCCCAACTCGTGCAGCGCCTGCAGAACACGGTGGAGAAGCTGCGCAAGCCGGAGGATCTGGCGGCGCATGGCATGCCTGTATCAGCGTGGTGGCAAAGCCTGCAGCTTCGCTATGCCCAGGACGGCGTCGATTTCCACGCCGACGATAATCTGACTGGGGAAATTCCCCAGGACTTGTTCGACAGCGTGGCCGACAACCTGCTGACCAATGCCCTGCGCAAACGCAAGGCGGAAAAAAGAGAGGTGGTGGTGTCGGCGCGAGTGGAGTGTTTAGAAGAGGCCGGTTTTCGCCTGGAAATCGCCGATAGCGGCAAGGCGGCGCCGGAGGCCTTGGCGCGCCAGTTGTTCCAGGGGCCGGTGCCTTCATCCGCCGGCCTGGGCATCGGCCTGTACCAGGCAGCGCGCCAGGCGTCCCGCCTGGGTTACTGCCTGCGCCTCGCGGAAAACCGGAGCGGACGCGTGGCGTTCGTGCTGGAGCGCGAGGTACGCGAGAGTGCAGATCGCTCAGCCGTCCGGGACTCGACATAGCCGAGTTTCCTAAAATCAGAGGCAGCCGCCCGCGGGGCAGACCCGATTCAGCAGCGCGGGCAGGGACAGACCGACGGTGAGGTCGTCAAACTGACCATTCGTGCTGCCAGCATCGGTGGCGATATGGGTGACGTAGTTGTGGCTGCCATAGCTGGCATTCTGATACTCATCAGGGGAACTATTTTGGTCTGGCGTGGCGGCCCACTGGTTGTTGGTGGTGCCAAAACTTCCCAGGCCATCCGGTCCATAGGAAATAATGGCTGCCGCGACTGGAGTTGACGCCGTGCACGTGTGATCGTTGCAGATGCTGACCTGCCCGATGTGTGAGGTTAGGGTAGAACTCGATCCGAATCCTATGCTGCTGTCGGCATAATCCGGAACCACATCGTATGCATAGCGGTTGCCCCAGGCATCGCTTTGCGGCAGGCCCAGCGTGGCCCAGGGCAGCCAGCCCACATGCCCATTATTGCCGCTCGCGCTGCCCGCGATGGTGCATGCTGTGCCCGTGCGATCTTCCACGCCGTCGCCCGTGATGTCGGGGCACGGGAGGTAGTGGCGGGTCATGGTCAGCGTCACCGCGTTTCCAGTGCCGGTGATTGATGACGGACATGCATTTGCGGTTGGGCAGGTGCCCCCGGTCGGCAGACCGGACTTATCGTAGGAACAGGTGCACGACGAGGTGGTGTGGCTCATCGCGTAACCAAGCAACGCATCCTGTATGGTCGCCATGGCCTTGTTGGTTTCGGCGATGCGGCGGGTTTCGATCTGGCGCGTGAAGGGAACCGCCAGCCCGCCCAGCAGCACGGTAATGACCAGCAGCACGAGCGCCAGTTCCAGCAGGGTGAAGCCTGAGGAGCGGCGCCTCATGGTTTGCTCCGGATGACCTGGTAGGGCTCGTAGACCTTGCCGTCATAGAGCATCTGGCCGGGTTGCAGGCGGTGGCCGTCTGCGTGATAGTCTGCGCCAGACCTGGCTTGCGGTTGCCCATCCACCCATTGCGTCGTGTGACCGTCGCTGCGCAGCACTACACCGTTGTAGACGATCGCGCCGCCCGGGTCGGTCTGCGCCGCAGCGGCGGTGATATTGCGGTGGCGGGCGTCTTCCAGTGTGGCGCGCTGTGCTGGCGTGTAGAACAACCTGCCCAGATCCGCCAGCGCCGGCAGGGAAAGACATGTCAGCAGTGCGAAGGCCAGTAACCTCATGGTTGGGCGCGCGTCTTGAGATCGATGGTGTACCACACCAGTTCACAATCGGCCATCAGCCCCGGCCGGTTGAGGGGCGGGGGTGGCAGAGGCCCGGTGCGTTGCAGGCTGCAGCGTTTGATTCGTGCAAGGCCCACCGGCTGGGCTTGCAAGGCGCTGAAAAAACGGTCGAGGTCGCTTTCCACCAGAAGCGGCAGCTTGAGCTTCATCACGGTGGCGTCCAAATTCACGCCGTCGGCGATGCCTTGGGGTGCCGGTTTGGCCGGCTCCACCTGATAACCGAAGCCATACAGGCCGGCTGCCTTGTCGGCGTTTTGCGCCGCCTGCAGCCAGTCGAGACGGCCATAGCCACCCATCAGGCCGCGCGCCTGCCAGTTTTGCCAGACCGGCAGATAGTCGCGCGCCAGCTTGAGCGCGCCCGCTTGGCGCTCAAGCAAGTCGCGGCTGCTGGCGACTTGCGCCTGGGCGGCATCGTCGCGCTGGCGGGCCTGGCTCAGATGCCTCAGGCTCCAGACCACGGCTAGCGATGCCAACAGCAGGCTGGCTGCCAGTCCGGCGAGCGGCAGGCGCAGCGCGGCAAGAAGCTGCGGCCACCTCATGTCCGGCCCCCAAGGCGGAATTCAAGGCGGAAGCTCGCTTCCTTCGGGGCACTGTCCGTCAGGGTACTGCCGCTGAGGGTGGTGGCGCGATCGCTCAGCGGCGACTGGGTCAGCTTGATCCGGCTAATCCCGGGCTGTTGCGCCAGGGTGGCGCGGAAGGCTTCGATCTTCTGCATGGCGGCGCGCCAGTTGCCGTCGAAATGGGCGATGCGTCCCTCGATGTCTACCTGGACGCCGTCGGCGG
>JAJXXS010000214.1 GCA_021780975.1 Pseudomonadota bacterium | reverse complement strand
CCGCGGCAGCGGATTTGCCCGGCAGCTTTTCCTTGATGCGAGCCGACTTGCCCGAACGCGAGCGCAAATAATAGAGCTTGGCGCGACGCACATCCCCACGCCGCTTGATCTCGATCCCGGCCACCAGCGGGGAATAGGTCTGGAAGGTCCGCTCCACCCCCTCACCTGCCGAAATCTTGCGCACGGTGAAAGCGGAATTGAGGCCGCGGTTGCGCTTGGCAATCACCACCCCCTCATAGGCCTGCAAGCGCTCACGGGTGCCTTCTTTCACCTTCACCTGCACGACGACGGTATCGCCAGGGGCAAAAGCGGGCACCGCCTTGTTGAGGCGTTGAATTTCTTCCTGTTCCAGTTGTTCGATGATGTTCATGGTCATTTACCTGCTGTATTCGCGAATTGGTCCGCCGACGGCGGACATTGCGCGGTTTATCAAATGGCCTTGTCGCCAAGGCCTCGTTCCCGACGATATTCGTCGAGCAATCCCTGCTCGTCCGAGGACATGCCCCGCCGCGCCAGCAAATCGGGTCGTCTTTCCCAAGTCGTCCCCAAGCTCATCTTCAAGCGCCAGCGCGCAATCGCGGCGTGATCGCCCGAGCGCAAAACCTCCGGCACGGCCACCCCGCGCCAAACTTCCGGCCGGGTAAAACAAGGGCCGTCCAACAACCCGTCGGCAAAAGATTCCTCCAGCGCCGAAGCGGCATTCCCAAGCACTCCGGGAAGCTGCCGGATTACCGCGTCCATCAGCGCCAGCGCGGCCACTTCGCCGCCGGAGAGCACGAAGTCACCGAGCGAAATTTCCTCCGCCACACTCTGGCGCAGAAGGCGCTCGTCCACCCCCTCGTAGCGCCCGCATACGAGCGTAAGCGCTGGTTTTCGCGCCAAGGTCAGAACCTTTTCCTGATCCAGGCGCCCCCCGCGCGGGGAAAAATAAATCACGTACGGATTCAGGCCCTCGCGCTCCAAATCAGCCCGTGCGGCCGCCAAGGCAGCCTCCAGCGGCTCGGCCAGCATCACCATGCCCGGCCCGCCCCCATAAGGGCGGTCGTCAATGCTCTGATAGGCGTCCGTGCTGTAATCGCGCGGATTCCACGTGCGGAAGCGGACAATACCCCGATCCAGGGCACGAGCGCTCACGCCATAATCGAGCACGCTGTCGAACACGCCCGGGAACAAGCTCACGACGTCGAAGCGCACCGACCTGTCTACCAATCCGCCTGCCACGCCACGCTGATGGTGCCACCGGCCAAGTCCACCACTTTCACATATTCTTCCACAAAGGGGATGAGCCGTTCCCGCTCCCCTTGCACCACCAGGACATCGTTGGCGCCGGTTTCCACCAGTTCAGCCACCTTGCCGAATTCCACGCCTTCCTGACTCACCACAGCCAGACCGATCAGATCGGCCCAGTAATACTCATTTTCAGTCGCCGGCGGCAATTCAGAGCGCGCCACGACGATATCGCTACCCCGCAATGCGGCGGCGGCGTCACGATCATCAATGCCCTTCAGATGGGCGACCAGTGCATTACCATGCACGCGGCCCTCGGTCACCGCAAACATCCTGCCGGCCGCACCTCCGACCTGCCAGACCGGGTAATCCAGCAAACCGCCGGGCGCCGCGGTGTAAGGCTGCACCCTGACCCACCCCTGGATCCCAAAGGGCGCCACGATGCGCCCCATGACGACCCGTGACGAGGCCTCAGGCAGCGCTCTTGCCCTGTTGTTTGACTAGGCGCGCCACCGTATCGGAAAGCTGGGCACCCTGCCCGGCCCAATGCTTGATACGCTCAAGATCGAGGCGCAGGGATTCGGCACCTTCCGAGGCCACCGGATTGTAGAAACCCAGGCGCTCAATGAAGCGACCATCCCGGCGCGCCCTGGAATCGGCTACGACGACATTGTAATAGGGGCGGTTTTTGGCGCCGCCCCGCGCCAGACGAATCACGACCATGCGATATACCCGCGGGAAAAAGCGCACATTTTAACAGAAAAACGCTTGCCAGCCAGAGGCTTATTTGCCCCCCGGCAGCACGCCCTTCATCCCCCGCAACATCTTGCCCAACCCTCCCTTGGACATCATTTTCATGACCTTCTGCGCCTGCTCGAACTGGTTGAGGAGACGATTCACTTCCTGGACCTGGACCCCGGCCCCCGCAGCGATCCGGCGCTTGCGGGATGCCTTGATGATGTCCGGCTTGCGCCTTTCCTGGGGGGTCATGGAATTGATGATGCCCTCCACCCGGTTGACGGCTTTCTCATCCGCCCCCGCCGGCAGGGGCATTTCCGCCGCCCCTGGCAATTTTTCGATAAGCGCGGAAAGGCCCCCCATCTTGCGCATCTGTTGGATCTGCGACTTGAAGTCATCCAGGGTAAATTCCTTGCCCTTCTTGACCTTGTCGGCAAATTTGCGCGCTTCCTCCTGATCGATGGTGTCGCGCGCCTGTTCGATAAGGGACAGGACATCGCCCATGCCGAGGATGCGCGACGCCATCCGTTCGGGATGAAAGGGTTCCAGGCCGGTCGGTTTTTCGCCCACGCCGACGAATTTCAGCGGCTTGCCCGTGACCTGGCGCACGGAGAGGGCCGCTCCGCCACGGGCGTCGCCATCAAGCTTGGTGAGGACGACCCCGGTGAGGGGCAAGGCCTCGTTGAAGGTGCGCGCCACATTGACCGCATCCTGGCCCTGCATGGCATCCACCACGAAAAGGGTTTCAACCGGATCCAAAGCGCCGTGCAGCGCCTTGATCT
>JAJXXS010000334.1 GCA_021780975.1 Pseudomonadota bacterium | reverse complement strand
AACGCCTGCACGTACATCTCCGCGTCACAGACCTGGACGCGAGTATCCGCTTCTACAGCGGCCTGTTCGCCGCGGCCCCCACCGTGGTGAAGGCGGATTACGCCAAGTGGATGCTGGACGATCCGCGCGTCAATTTCGCGATCTCCAGCCGCAGCAACACCGCCGGCCTGGATCATCTGGGCATACAGGTGGAAAGCGAGGCCGAACTGGCGGAAATGAACCAACGCCTGGAGGCGGCCCACCTGCCGAAGCAAAGCCAGTTGGGCACCGCATGCTGCTATGCCCGCTCCGACAAGCACTGGACCGTGGACCCGCAGGGCATCGCCTGGGAGAGCTACCACACCCTGGACAGCGCCCCGACCTTCGGCGGCAACGACACCGGCGACTCGGCCTGCTGCGCGCCCTCGCCGGGCACCGCCACCCTCAGCTTCGCCCCCTTCCAGGCAAGCCGCAAATGACCGACAAGACCTACAACGTGCTGATCCTCTGCACCGGCAACTCCGCCCGCTCCATCCTCGGCGAGGCCCTGGTGAACCTGCTCGGCAAGGGCCGCTTCCACGGCTACAGCGCCGGCAGCCACCCCACCGGCAGCGTCAATCCTGGGGCGGCGCGTCTGCTGCAGTCCCAGGGCTTGGATGCGGCAGCCTTCCGCAGCAAGTCCTGGGAAGAATTCGCGGCGCCCAATGCACCGTCCATGGATTTCATTTTTACCGTCTGCGATAGCGCCGCCGGTGAAGCCTGCCCGGTCTGGCCGGGCCATCCGGTCACCGCTCATTTCGGCATGCCCGATCCCGCCAAGGCGGCCGGCAGCGCCGCCGAGATCGACCAGGCCTTTCGCCAGGTCTGGCGCACGCTGGGGCATCGCCTCGAATTGTTCATGCAATTGCCGCTGGACAAGCTGGATGCCCTGAGCCTGAAGCGCCAACTGCAGGACATCGGCAAGTCCCACCCCGCCTGAGCGCCAAGCGCGCTCCGCAAAAATCTCATGCTGACGGCGCTCGCGGTCTTCATCTTCACCCTGCTCCTGGTCATCCTCCAGCCACGCGGCCTCGGCATTGGCTGGGGCGCGCTGCTGGGCGCGGCGCTGGCCCTGCTGCTGGGTGTGGTGCAATGGCAGGACATTGCCGTGGTATGGCATATCGTCTGGGATGCCACCTTCACCTTCGTTGCCCTCATCGTCATCTCCCTGCTGCTCGACGAGGCTGGATTCTTCCATTGGGCGGCGCTCCACGTCGCGCGCTTGGCAGGCGGCAACGGGCGCGCGCTGTTCCCTCTGATCATCGTGCTGGGCGCCCTGGTGGCGGCATTCTTCGCCAACGACGGCGCCGCCCTTATCCTCACCCCCATCGTCCTGGCCATGCTGCTGGCGCTAGGTTTCACCCCGGCCACGGCGCTGGCATTCGTGCTCGCCACCGGCTTCGTGGCCGACACGACCTCGCTGCCGCTCATCATTTCCAATCTGGTGAACATCGTCACCGCCGGCTACTTCGGCATCCCCTTCGACCGCTACGCCCTGGTGATGGTGCCCGTCAACCTGGTAGCGCTGGCGGCGACGCTGCTGGTGCTGTGGGCCTATTTCGGCCGCCACGTGCCGAAGCACTACCGCGTGACATCGCTCGCCGCGCCGCGCAGCGCCGTGCGTGATCCATTGGTGTTCGCCTGGGCCTTGCCTGTGCTGGCGATGCTGCTTGCCGCCTATTTCATCACCGCGCCCTATGGCGTGCCGGTCTCTGTGGTGACGGGAGCGGCCGCCCTGTTCATGCTGGCGCTCGCCGGACGCTGGTGGAGAGGCGGCCGCGGCGGCCATATTCCGGTGCGCAAGGTGCTGCACGAAGCGCCCTGGCAGATCGTCCTGTTCAGTCTGGGCATGTATCTGGTGGTCTATGGCCTGCGCAACGCCGGACTTACCGCCTACCTGGCCAGTGCGCTGCAGTGGCTGGGCAGCCAGGGCCTGACGACGGCCAGCGTGGGCACCGGCCTGCTTTCCGCGCTGCTGTCGGCAGTGATGAACAACCTGCCCACGGTGCTGGTCGGCGCGCTGGCCATCGACCAGACCCACGGCCTGGCTCCCGCCGTGCGCGAGGCCATGATCTACGCGCACGTCATCGGCTGCGACCTGGGACCGAAATTCACCCCCATCGGCAGTCTCGCCACGCTGCTGTGGCTGCATGTGCTGGCACGCAAGGGCGAGGTGATTTCCTGGCGTCTGTATCTCAAGGTCGGACTCATCATCACTCCGCCCGTCCTGCTCGCCACCCTGCTCGCCCTGGCAGCCTGGCTACACGTGCTCTCTGCCTGAATTCAGACACTGCAGGGCTATTCCGGACTGACCGTCTCCGACGACGTCGGAGCGTCTTCCGCGCCCTGGCCGGCATGCAGTTCGTAATGGCGTCGGAAAATGATTTCCAGTTCGTCGATGACCGCGATGGCGGGAATACCTTGGAGTATGTGCTTGGTCATCTGCGTGGACGCTTCCGAAAACAGCTTAGCCCGGTCCAGCATGGGGTAAGTGCTCATCAGACGCTGGATCGCCCGCACCACGGACTCCTCGGCCGGACGTGGGATCGGCACGGGCTGAGCAGCGAGCGCAACGCTGCGTCGCTCCTCGCGGCTGGCCAGAAACTCTGCATATTCGAGCAGGGCCGCGCGACGTTCCTCCCCCAACTGGCGAAACAGGCGCAGCAGCTTTTTGCTTTCTTGGCTCATGATTCTTCGGGCTTCGCTGGATTGATCGCGAACACCGGCATCTT
>JAJXXS010000376.1 GCA_021780975.1 Pseudomonadota bacterium | reverse complement strand
TTCATGGATTGCAGGATGTTCTTGACGTCATGCGTCAGGCGCGCTCCGGTGTCATGGATAGCCTGCGTGTAGGCGTTCTCGCGCAGCGTCTGCTCGCGCACCTTGCTGGCGTAGAAATAGCCCAACAGCTGCGACATGAGCCGCACATGCAAGGCAAGCGCAGGCGGCAGAGTGCGCGTGCTGTGCCAGACGAGTTCCAGGCCATGAAAACGCTGCGTGTCGGCCTCGCCTTCGCAGTCCCCCCAGTTGCCTTCTCCGCGCGCGGTGCGCCAGGCGACGCCCCGGACCCAGCCGAGCTGATCCAGTTCAGCCAGCGCCGCCGCCACAAAACTTTCCGGCTCGCGCTCACGCTCCGCCAGCCGCGCCAGTTGCCGCGTCCAGCCCTCGAAGGGCAGCCCCACCGAGAGTAGATAGCGCGACAGCAACTGCCCCAGGCCCGCAAAACCGGCGCGCGGATTCCACAGCAGGCTCAATGCCAGCAGCAGCGCAGCCATGGCGAGCAGGGTGTAGACGAGGGCCAGCGCATAGTTGACCTGCGCCACCGTCACCAGGGCGAACGCGCCCAGCGCCAGCACCACGACCATGAGGAACACCATCAGGCCGTAGAAAAAATCCAGCGAACTGTGATCCGGCGCCCGCTGCGGTCCGCGCCAGAACAACAGCGCGAAGGGCAGGACCGGCAACCCCCAGCGCGCGGCCGCCTCCAGCATGGGGGATTGCAAGGGCATGGGCAGCAGTCTGGGCATGATCCAGATGAGCAGCATTCCCAGCAGATACCCCAGCGCCAGGAGGTAGGCGGCGCGTTCGCGCGGCTGCGCCAGGCTGGCCGCCACGGCAGCGGTCAGGCCGCACAGCAGCGCCACCCAGAAGCCGACCAGCCACCAGCCCGGGATGAGCACCAGGGCGACCGCCAGAACGACGACCGGCAGCGCGCGGCGCCAGTCGAGATCCTGGGCGCCTGCGATGAAAGGCTGCCAGAGAAGGAAAAAACCGTAATGCGCCAGGAGGAAGGTGCGCGCCCACCCGCCTCCCCCGGTCCCCAGCACAAGGCCGGCATGCAGCGCCAGCAGCATGAAGGCCAGCCAGCGCGTCGACGGCAGTTCGCTCCAGCGCTGGCCCACTCGGGCGAGAAAATTGGCGCGGCCGTTGAGGGCGAGATCAGGCATGTAGGTGTGTTCGCTGCCGCCGAGGACGGGTGCGTGTCATTATGTTGAGCCGAGAATATCGGAACCTGAATCGGGCTGCCATCCTGCAGTTGTCCTCGACGACGCAAGAGCCGCGCTGCGTTGCGGATCATGCGCCTCCAGCCATAGCCGCATGTGAAGCTTGGCCCCAGGTGCCCGTGTCTGCCCCGTGTAGCATAGCTGCAACTGAAGGCGCGGCCCTTACGCCAGCCGCATTCGCCCCTATACTGACGGCTATTTTGCCGCCGACTTGAACCTTGCCTGCCGCCCTCGTCATCTCCCGCTACGTCCTGCGCGAAGGCTGGCGTGCCCGCCTGCCCGCTCTCGCCCTGCTGCTGGCGGCCATTACGGCAGCGGGCGCGACTTTCGTCGGCGCTCTGGCGCCCATCGACGGCGAACGCGCCCGCCTCGTCACGGCCGCCGCTCTGTTGCGCCCGCTTGGATCCGTCCTGCTCATCCTCCACGTCGCCGCCATGACCGTCGCCGAAATGCGCGAACAGCGACTCGCCATGCTGCTCGCCTGCGGCACCGGCCGCGCGCCCTTGCTGCTGGGCAAAACACTCGGCATTCTCGCCTGGGCGGCGCTCTTCGCCCTGGGGGCGGGCGTCACGGTCGCGCTGGTGGGAGCGCGCGCGAGCCTGCTGCCGTGGACCCTGGGGCTGTTCGCGCAACTTGCCCTGCTCGGCCTCTTCACCCTGGCGGCCTCCCTGGCGTTGCGCCGCCTGACGCCGGCCGCGCTGGCCGCGCTGGCCTTTTATGTTCTTGCCGAAAGTCTCTCCGCGCTGCAGCTCATGGCGACCGCGGCGAGCGCGCGCAGTCAGTGGAACGATTTGGCGGACCGTGTAGTGAGCGCGGTGGCCTGGACGCTGCCGCGTTTTGCCGAGTTCGGCAGCGGCGACTGGCTGGGCGAAACCACTTCGCACTGGCCCGACATAGAGCGCGCCCTGGTTCAGAGCGCAATCTACGGCGCGCTGCTGTACGCCGTCGCCCTGGTGGATCTCTACCGACGTGAAGATTAGCTTTGGCGCCACGCAGCGGCCATGGCGCGCCGTGCCCTGGCCCTGGCTTGCACTGCTCGCCGCCGCGCTCCTGGGCCAAGGGGTATGGAAAGCCTGGGAGCCGCCACCCACCGCCCGCGCGCGCGACCTGCCGCCCGCGCCCTCCGCGTTCCTGGTGCGCTTCTCCGATCTGGGCGAAAACGCTGCCGCCAGTCTGTTCATCACCCTGCGCGTCTTGTCCTATGACGACCAGCCCGGCATCAGCCTGCCCTACAAGGCGCTGAACTATCCCCGCGTCATCCACTGGTTTGATGTCGCCCTGGCCCTGGACCCGCGCAACCGGCTGCCGCCTTTCGCCGCCAGCCTGCTTTACTCGGCGGTCCCCGATCCCGCCAAGGTGCGCCTGATGCTGGCTTTCACCCATCGCGCCTATCTGGCCGACCCCGATCGGCGCTGGCCCTGGCTGGCGTATGCCGCGCTCGCGGCCCAGCACACCCTGCACGACCCCCGGCTGGCCTTGCGCTATGCGCGCGACCTCGACCGCGCGCGCAACGCTCCGCCCTGGGTGCGCGAGAT